>JBGTCQ010000262.1:0-5881 GCA_041748755.1 Chroococcidiopsidaceae cyanobacterium
TTAGAGCTTGATTCAGCTTTCAGTACAAGCGATCAGGGTCCAGATCTGCATGTGCTCCTTGAGCCTTCCCAAAAGCCGCCGCAGTCTTATCAAACTCAACAAGCAGGCAGCTATGTGAATCTGGGTAAGTTACACAAATTCAAGGGGACTCAGCGCTATCCAATTCCAGATGCAATCGAGCTGTCCAACTTCAAATCTGTCAGTATCTGGTGCCGGATGGCTAATGCTACCTTTGGCTATGCTCCGCTCCGTCCTACTAGCAGGTCCAGCGCTCAGTAGCCTCACAAAGCACTCCTGAATGGGGAGCGTAAGGGTTGGATAATTGGGACGTGCTTCAGGAGCAACCCCTGTCTCCTTTCTACTGTACAAGTGTTGGCTTCGGCGCTGCTGGTGGATTCGGCGCTGCTGGTGGATTCGGTGTTGGACAAGTCTTATTGGCAAAATCACACTTATATATGTAGGGTTCCTGCCAGCCTAAGGGAATCTCCAGCAAGTCCCGCGTCCCTGTCATACCTTGTCCTGCAAACAATAAGAGGGCAACGCAGTTCAAAATTGTATGAGCAATGCGCCAGCGATTTGACCGATCTTTATAGATATCTGGAACAATAGCTAACGAAAAAATCATCAGCATTGCCGCGATGATACCGAAGTAGTAATGAGACCAATACCACTCATTAGTCCGCCGGAAAACTCCATCCTGACAGCCCAAAATGACTAAACCAGCACCAGTTAAAGTAGCAAAAACTCCCCGCCATAGACGCTGCTTTGCTCTGTAGAGCAATACTAGCGAGGCGATAGTGGCAGCAAACATTAGCACAATGAACAAAACTTGGAACGGTTCTTTAGTCGCTAGCTGATTAACTAAAATGTTTTTGCCAATCGGGTAAGCTATCCCAAGCATTGCCAGTCCCACAACTGCTCCTGTAAGCCAGTTACCTAACTGCCTATGCTCTGGACCTACGACTGGGGGAATTTTACTTTTGCCTCCTGCTGCTGTTTGCAACCGACGCTGGCGGGTTTGCCATGCCAGGTTGACAACCATGCCAATCAGCGGCCAAACAAAGATAATGGCGATCGCTGGATGGATCAGAGCGAGAAAATCTTCAAGTTGCATACAACACCTGTGTACATATTGGGTTAATTCAATAACATCGTGTGCAGATATGTTATGTCCAGAAGCTACCTGCAAGTGCTGATCATCAAGGAGCAAAGCTAAAACTATAGTTCAACATAAAGTGTTCTACGTTTTATCTAAGGACAATTTAAGCGCTGATAACAGTAACAGAATGAATTTAAGGTGAGAATTTGATTAAAACTTGTTTTGAGAAAAGCCCGCCGCAGGCATCGCCACACCGATCAATACTCAATTGCTAAACAATCCAGAGAAACTTGGAGCGCTACTAAACAACATTCCTTTGGGGCGCTTAGGGCAACCTCAAGATGTTGCTTCGCTCGTTGCATTTCTCGCCTCGCCCGATGCCGACTACATCACAGGTAGCACCTTTTTTGTCGATGGCGGCTTGCTATGGAACTATCAGGAGCAGTAGCGACTACCATTTCTAATCGATTCTCTCGCATGTCAAGTTTAAGGAAGCCGTATGCTTGCAGACAATGCCCTGATAGAAGCTCAAAAAGCCCTTGAAGATGCCATTCTCTATTATCGTGGGCAACCCGTTGGCACTGTAGCTGCCCGCGACCCCGACTCTGAGGCACTCAATTACGACCAGTGCTTCGTTCGTGATTTTGTCTCCTCCGCCCTCTTCTTTTTAATGCAGGGCAAGTCAGACATTGTGCGTAACTTTTTAGTGGAGGTGTTGGGACTGCAAAGCCGCGAAAGACGGTTGGATTGCTTTCAGCCCGGACAGGGGTTGCATCCTGCCAGTTTTAAGGTGTCACAGGCTGAAACGGAGTCTTTGGTGGCTGACTTTGGGGAGCAAGCGATCGCCAGAGTTGCCCCAATCGATTCTTGCTTCTGGTGGTTGATTCTACTGCGGGCGTATGTCAAAGCAACGGGAGACTTGGCACTTGCTCACAGAGCCGATTTTCAGCGGGGTATTCAGCTAATCTTGCAGCTTTGTCTGGAAGCACGATTTGATCTATTCCCCACCCTATTGGTGCCGGATGGCTCGTTCATGATTGATCGCCGCATGGGAGTTTATGGACACCCGCTGGAAATTCAGGTGTTGTTCTACGCTGCCCTGCGGACGGCACGAGAACTGCTGCTACCTGTCGCCGCGATACGTATCTCCAGGCAGTCGAGACTCGCTTGAATCACTTGACCTATCATGTGCGGCAGTATTACTGGATTGACCTCCAACGCCTGAACGAAATCTATCGCCACAAAGGTGAAGAGTTCGGTGAAATGGTTATTAATCGATACAATGGGTGGTGTTCTAGACGTGTGGAGCTGAGTTCAGACAACGCGCCCAAATTCATGCCGGTTGATAAACAGTCCAATCACGATGTCATGCATTCGTTCTGACGCGCGAAAAACGATTTGTTTTTCGCGCCAACCGTTTAATCCGAGTGCGTAACGTTAAATGCTTGCGCTCAATATAGCTGGGTGTTCGTTTTGCCGACGGTATGACGTTGCTGATCCAACGCTTCGCAGATAGGCACCCCATCCATCCGTGTAAAACTGTCCAATTGAGAAGGGCGCTAAAAGTTGTTGAAGGTGTTTCAAGGCAGCATCTTCATGAGATGCCAAAACATAAGCTGCGTACTGTTCCAGTCCGATGATCAATGGCGTGCCACAACCAGCGTTGATGCTGCGCGGTGATTGCACAAAGCTCCACATTTCATCCATTTCAGCCGCTTCAACCTTGACGACCATGACGGATGCTGGAGCAACCTGCATCTGTTGAAGGAAGGTCATGTTCAATTGCTCTAAGCGCTGCGCCTTTTTTTTAGTGTCTCGATCACCGTCGTTGGACTAATTTTTAACACTCGCGCTGTGTCTCTGATGCCACTTCCATTAATCGATATGTCACTAATCTGTTGCTTAACCTCTGGCAAGTAGCCGCGATAGGTGAAATCTAAGATGAATGACCGACGTTGACACTCCAAATTTCGACAGCAATATCGCTGCTTTCCGGCAGCGCTCTTGCCATGTTTGGCAACATTTGTGCTGTTGCAACGAGCGGCAGGTAACAGGCTCTACAACCATTGTGTAATGTCAGCTTTAATTTTATGCTATACATTCTCTCACGGAATCCACACGTCTAGAACATTACCTAGTTGGGCATTCTTCCAACTCCGGATGTTCTTGAGCTACAAAAGCTTGAAGCATGGTGTTGAACTAATTGCCGTTAATCCTGCTTATACTTCTCAGACGTGTGCTGAATGTTTGCATATTCATCCCGTAAGAGGTAAGTCTTATCGGTCTGGCAAAGCTTTCAAATGTGGACATTGTGGTAATCAATGCGATGCCGACGAAAACGGTTCAAAAGTAATAGAACTCGTTGGAGGCTCAGTAAACAGCCTTGGAGGTCCAAGGCTTTTCTGCTCTTTGAGCAGTCAGGTCTTAGGGCTACTACAAAGCCCCGCCCTTCAGGGCTGGGGTTAGTTTACGGAATATCTCACCCCTAAAGGGCGACCAATACCAATTGACTCGCGCAGTCATGATCGCTGGTTTCAGCACATTGCGATTGTTGTTAGAGATATGGATAAGGCATATCAGCGCTTGCGCCGCTTCAAAGTGCAACATGCTTCAACGGCTCCGCAGCGCATCCCTGACACAAATAAAGCTGCCGCAGGCATTCGCGCTTTTTACTTTAAGGACCCCGATGGTCATAATTTGTAGATTATTTACTTTCCACCTGGAAAAGGCAATCCCAAATGGCAAACGCCTACGGAGCAGTTGTTTTTAGGCATTGATCACACCGCAATAGTTGTTTCTGATACGGCAACCAGCCTCAAGTTCTACCGCGATTTACTGGGTCTGAAGCTAGCAGGGGAAAGCTTAAATTACGGCACTGAGCAGGAACATCTTAACAATGTGGAGGGCGCACGATTGCAGATTAGCGGATTGAAATCTCCGCGCGGACCTGGAATTGAGTTTTTGGAATATCTAGAACCGCGTGATGGGCGATCGCTCCCTAATGATGCTCAACCGAACGATCTCCTCCACTGGCAAACAACGCTGGTGGTTAAAGATGTGGATGCGATCGCTCAACAATTACGCCTCAAGCAAGCTACAGTTATTTCTCCCCATGTCGTAGTAATTCCTAAGCAGACATTCGGATTCAAAAAGGGATTTTTGGTGCGTGATCCCGATGGTCATACCCTACGGTTGGTAGAAAAATAACTCTGAATCGGGTGTACTGATTTAGGGTTCTGTCACAAAAAGAGCGGACGCTGGTATGGTAATGAAGCTTTGTTTCTCTCTGCAATTATCGTGATTTATTTTAATTGATTTGAGAAGACGGTGAAAAAGAATATAATTTATTCCGAATTATTCTAATTCGGACGATACATCTCACATTAATTGGCATTGTCAAGTTGTGAGGTATCTAAAAAGGGGAATCTAAAATCAAGTTTGACGTTTTCGTTTGTTTGACTGCTGCTTATTACACTGCTTACATGTATGATGCACTTCAAACTGGAGCAACTCGTGGGATGTGCGAAGTTCATGGGCAATGAGCACAATGCTCCAGAACAAAATTCCAACCCCAAGCAGAAACACCACTAGCACAAGCTGAGTTAACCAGCCGACACTCGTTGAGATTGCGATCGCAATCACCAGCATATCCAAGAGCATTATGAGAATGGCAACATAGACTAATCCCAACACATCATGCACAATATGATTGCGATGAAATAGAGCTGGTAACAGCAAATGCTTGAAGTCGTGGAGGCGTTTAGCTTTACGGGGATTATTGCTCAAATTAGTTTCCCGAAGGCTCAGAATCTCTTCGTTAATTGAGCGCAGATGATTACTAATCGAGTTGTAGTAAACAATCAAACCATTCTGCATAATGGCGCAAGCCGTAATCATTACAACAGGTGCAAGGATCAGACTAATTGCTTTAACAACAGTTTCATTTGTCATTGGATGATCTTTCAAGATAGTGTGCTAAACATGAATTCTAAATTGTGAGATGAAGCCACAGCAAGAACTTCTGAGTGAGACATCCATACATTTAGAATATTAGCTTGTGTTGTAAAAATCAATTAATTTTTACAACACAGTCATGGATTCTGCTAGTGAGTCATTTGACATAAAAGTTACTATTATTCAGTCGATATAATCACTAAAGAGGTCTTAAAAAAATGGTATTGTTTATAACAAATAACCCAATAGTAGTGTTCATTTGTGATTGCTCATGGTATCCGCCTCAATTGGATTGTAAGACTCTATATTAATAGTTAAAAATAAAACATTTAGACACTTATATTGAACAGTTGTTTTTTGCTGGGGAGAAATTAGACTTTTCCCAAAAATCTCCATAAACTCTCAGCATTTTGCCCCAATTTTCTCAGGAAAAACTAATATTTAATTGATTCTATTGCGCCAAGATTAGTTTGAGCTTGAAGCAGAACCTTACACATCAGCTCAGCAAATGTTGGATCTAGGAGTTGGAATTGATGAAACTGAACCAATTGGGACTACTGGGCGTTGCTTCTTGTTTAACCTCTGTGCTCTCGCTCTCAGGCTATGCAGCGGGAATGTCGGTACTATCTTCCAATACAGTTAATCCTGTAGTAACCTCAACTGGAGCTAAGGCTGCTAAAGTGGCGCAACAGGCTGTGGCAATTATGTCTGGCACCTTTTTGGCAGCGGAAAAGCCGACTACTGGAGTTGCTCGCATTGTCAGACAAGATGGGCATCGCTACTTAGAGCTTGATTCAGCTTTCAGTACAAGCGATCAGGGTCCAGATC
>JBGTCQ010000263.1:0-10357 GCA_041748755.1 Chroococcidiopsidaceae cyanobacterium
TGGCATGACCGTAATGACTTCTACGCCAGCGGTAATTTGACAATCTATTTCAATCAAGATCACATCAAATCACGGGACTTCCGAGGACCAGATTTTTTTGTGGTACTGGGAACTGAGCGTAAACCCCGCAGAAGTTGGGTAGTTTGGGGAGAAGGCGGCAAGACTCCCAATCTGATTGTGGAAATTCTCTCAGAGAGTACAGCGGACATAGATAGGGGATTGAAAAAGCAAATATATCAAGACATCCTTCGCACACCTGACTATTTTTGGTTTGACCCTGAAACTTTGGAATTTGCTGGATTTCACCTAGTTGATGGTCGATATCAATTACTAAAACCGAATTCCCAAGGATGGTTGTGGAGTCAGCAGTTAGAACTACATCTGGGTATTTATGAGGAAAAGCTGCGCTTTTTTACAGCTGAAGGTCAGTTACTTCCTACGCCTACAGAAGTGGCAGAGAATGAACGGCGACAAAAGGAATCAGCACAAGCTAGAGCCGAACAGGAGTCGCAACGGGCTGAAACACTGGCAGCACAACTTCGGGAATTGGGGATTGAGCCGAATGCCTAAGCGCGATGCCTGCGGCGAACCGACATTCGCAGACTCGAACTTGAAGATTATCTACGCACTCCATCTAACCTTAGATGACTCAAGTGCAAAGAGCGATCGCAGCGCAAAGCAACTGTCCGTCTGTTGCCGGAGGCGCAGACATCCTTAACAAATACTACTATTTGATTTAAATAATTAAAGTTATAGTCCCAAATATAATTAATACTTTTTGCTTTCTATCCTAAGTGTTTACAATAATAAAATATATTACTTGCCTATTAAGTAGACTTGTTGCAAAAGGTCAGATATTTAGAGCTAGCTCGTAGTTGTAAAGACCAGCAATTAAGTTAAACCGTAAACTAAACCTTCGGCGCCGATTCCGGTAACGTTCGTAGAGTAGAAAAGCCACGTTGCTGACGGGCACACCTATCCAGAAAGTAAACTTACCTAAATAAACAGGGAAACTTTTGGTACTTTACTATCAAGAATTAATCCTAAGAAGACTAATCCTACCAGTGGCATATAGAGTTCTAGAAGCTTTGTCAATTTTATTGTTTAAGCTTTGCCTGATAGAGGAATACTGCTGCTACTGCACTACTCAAAGTCCAAAAATTTTCCTTTCCCCCAATGAATGTTTTTAAATTGTCTAATACCGGGATGAAAACACGTAATGCGTGCTGTGGTTCAGCATCCCTTACTGTTCAGGTAGCTTACACTTTACTGCACTTACTGGGCTTTGTATAGTGTATCCATATAGCAACTTCAAAATTCCAGCAACAAAATTTGATGTTAAGGTAAGTATACGTTGGCAATACAACGTATAACATTCGCTGAAAGCACTACCTATAAATGATCCCCAGGATAGATAAGGTTGAATATTGGCAGGCTTTATACTAAAAGTAAGCTAATTTTATAGCTCCTAGAGCTACCAAAAATTGGTTCTCACAGTTCCGAACATTTCAAAACTAGGTAGTTAGCATATTTGTAGCTGTTGAAAAAACAAACTTAGAGTTAACTAAATAAGCAATTGTTTTGCAGCAGCTAATCGAGAAATAACTTGAGAGTGGCATTTTTTTCAATAAATGTATTGATGTCCTTGAATTAATGTTTTAGTCAACAAAATTGTGTAAACGCGGGGAACAAATGAACATCCAAACAAATAGTTGTCCTTGTTGTGGTAGTCCTCTCTTACGTCATGCGCGTCAAAGTGGGGTTTATTGGTTTTGTACATCCTGCTGGCAAGAAGTACCAATTTTGAATGTTAGCAAAATGCCTCGCTCAGAGACTGTTGCAGGGCGATTGCCTTTGGTATCGGCAAAGTCATAGCGTCCTAAGCGATCGCTAAATTGATTAAGATGACTTAGAGTCCGTTTGTAAACAGATGCTAAGCTGCTAAAAACTTTGTCCTGACTCGAACTCCCTAGCCCCCGATAAATTGGAGAACTCTACCTGAAAGCAAAGTTTCCCTTTTGAAGGGGGATTTAGGGGAAGCAGTATTTCCTCAAAAACAGCTTCTTAAGTAATAACCAAGAAGTATATTAATAACTATATAATTACCTAAATTATAAATAGTGTCTCTGCCCTGATAGAATCTGGTACAAAGACACTTATGGCAGTTCATAATGCTTGCAGCATTACTGTATGGTAAAGAAGACTTACGCCTAGAACAAGTTGCTGATCCTATTCCCAGTGCTGGTGAGGTGGTAATTCAAGTAGCAGTGGCGACAACTTGTGGTACAGACCTGAAAGTGTGGAGGCGTGGTGGTCATGCTAAAATGCTGCAACCTCCTACATTATTTGGGCATGAAGCAGCTGGGCGGATTGTGGCAGTGGGGGAAGGTGTAAATAACTGGACAGTAGGCGATCGCGTTGTCGCTAATAACTCTGCTCCCTGCATGAAATGCTTTTTTTGTCAACGTAAAGAATATTCTCTTTGCCCAAATCTGACGTGGAATAACGGCACATTTGCGGAATACCTCAAAGTTCCCGCTGCAA
The DNA here is from genome assembly GCA_041748755.1 of Chroococcidiopsidaceae cyanobacterium. Lineage (GTDB taxonomy): Bacteria > Cyanobacteriota > Cyanobacteriia > Cyanobacteriales > Chroococcidiopsidaceae > JAHHHE01. Next base: position 2,545 of record JBGTCQ010000263.1, read on the forward strand.
TTGTGCAGCACAACTTATTGCCCATCCCCACTGATTTGCCGGATGAGTTGGCAGCAATGACAGAACCCTTAGCTTGTGTAATGCATGGCATAGCGCGCTCAAATGTGTCGTTAGGTGATTGCGTTGTGGTGTTGGGAGATGGGGCAATTGGACTAATGTTTGTGGCAGTATTAGCTCATCAATCAACAGAAGTGTTGCTATTTGGAGGCAACGATCAACGGCTGCAAATTGGCAAACAACTGGGTGCAACTAAAACTTTTAACTACCATCAGTTAGACGACATGCCAGCTGTTGTACGGGGGTTGACGGCAGATTATGGGGCAGATGTAGTAATTGAAGCTACTGGGGTGCCAGCAGTCTGGGAAACGGCGATCGCCTGTGCGCGTCCTGGTGCAACAGTGAATCTGTTTGGGGGTTGTCCACGAGATACCACAATTACGGTGAATACAGAACAATTACACTATAGCGAATTGACTCTAAAAGGCGTGTTTCATAACACTCCAGAATATGTACGCGCTGCGCTGTCATTGCTAGCTAGTCGAGTCATTTCATTTGAATTGCTAATTAGTGAATACCAACCTTTGAAGCATTTAGAGCAGGTGTTCCAAGACATGAAAAATCGTCAGGTAATTAAGGTAGCTATCTACTAAAAATTGTTTTGCAATAAAAAACCTACAGCTTAGAAAAACTGTAGGGCTATCAATGGTATATTTAAAGTCATATTGTCCCAGGACTTGACATTCATCCTAAGATAAGATTTAGATCTACTGATTGACGCTATCTGCTTTTGAAGTGATGACTGGGGCCCTTTAGGAAGGATTCAATCGACATTGCTCTCTTTATTTAGGATGTCAGTGGTTGTAATACTGCAAGGTCACTAGAAGACTCGCACCTAACAGGAAATGAACAAATTAGGGTATCAATAGGTAACCATTTCCCCATAAAATTAGACCAACTTTAAAATCAACCACTGGACTTTCTCGTACTCAGGAAAAACAATGAGCGATCGCCCAATTATTCTTGGTATCGTCGGTGATAGCGCAGCCGGTAAAACAACGCTGACTAAGGGGATTGCTCAGGTACTGGGCGAAGAAAACGTCACTATTATTTGTACGGATGATTACCACCGCTACGATCGCACTCAGCGAGCCGAACTCGGAATTACGGCTTTGCACCCTGATTGCAACTATCTAGATATCATGCAGCAGCACCTGTCCCTACTACGGACGGGACAGCCGATTCTCAAGCCAATTTATAGCCACAAAACTGGTACATTTGAGCCACCGCAGTACATCAAGCCTAACAAATTCGTGATTGTTGAGGGATTACTCGGTTATTCAACCCTGGGAGCACGTGACTGCTACGACTTAAAAGTTTACCTCGCTCCACCTGAATCACTACGCGCCACGTGGAAGGTCAAGCGCGATACGCTGAAGCGGGGTTATACCGAGGAGCAGGTTCTGGCTGAACTTCAAAAGCGTGAACCTGACTCGGAAGAGTTTATTCGTCCCCAGCGTCAGTGGGCAGATGTAGTGATCAGTTTTTACCCACCTAGCGATCTATCGGGTGAGAGCGATGGACACCTGAATGTGCGGCTGGTACTTAGACCTACTGTTCCGCATCCAGATTTTACTCAGATTTTAAACCCAAGCAGTGCCAATTCTACGCCAGCGATTCGCTTGGAACTAGAGCGGGATATGAATAAGCCCGTTGATGTCCTGGAAGTTGATGGTCTTGCCACTAGGGAACAGGTGAGGGAGCTAGAAAAGATTATATGTAGCGATATGCCTCATTTAAGCAGCATCTGTAGCCTGGAAGGCAACCCAGATCTAGGAAAGCTTACAGGTACAACTGGGGAAACACTTCAGAGTTACCCCCTCGCTTTGACGCAGCTACTAATTACCTATCATATGCTTAAGGCTATCCAAGGCTAGCAATCGTAATGAGAAACGGCGATCGCTACTCCCTAACGCCTTTTGGAAGAAGGTAGGCGCGTTCAGCCTATGCTTTTAATTTAATTGCCGCCTAGCTTAATAGCGTAAATATTAAGTATTTTTAATGTACGTGTATTTTTCTATACTAAAAAGATATAACTAAAGAAGTATTTAGTTAGAGGATTTTGTCAGGAGCGAAGGGAAGCGGGCGATCGCCTAAACGCCTCGTTTACCTTATTGTCATGGAATCTTATTGCTAAGCTGTCATAAATTTAATTTAAAAGACTTGGCATCTGATGTTTGCCCTAGTTTAGTTTTGAGCTTTTGACTTCTGCCAAACTTTGCTCAATGGTAGAACCCCGCACCGCACGCCAGTTTCCTTATGTCGGGGAACCCGCCAACAGAACTGGCTCAAGTTTGCGCTTTTGACTTTTGACTTGCTTAATTACCCAGTTTATTTATGACTTATTGCCTCAGAATTGCAGATTTACCTACAACAGAGCGACCGCGTGAGCGATTAATGGCTAATGGTTCTAAAGTTCTGGCGACAGCTGAACTAATTGCAATTCTGCTAGGCACAGGTCAAGGGCCAGGAAAGCTCTCTGCTGTAGGCTTAGGGCAATACCTCTTACAGGAACTGAGTAAACACCAACGCGACCCCCTGGCAGTTTTACGGGACGTTAGTGCGGCTGAGTTGATGCAAATTGAAGGAATTGGCCCAGCAAAGGCAACAACCATCCTAGCGGCAATTGAATTAGGAAAACGGGCATTTCAGTCTCGTCCCTTAGACCGTAACCCGATAGAAAGCCCTGCCGTCGCCGCAGCTGCTCTCAGTCAAGATTTGATGTGGCAGACTCAAGAGCGCTTTGCCGTTCTGCTTCTAGATGTGAAAAATCGCTTAATTGGCACTCAAGTGATAACTATTGGTACAGCAACTGAAACTTTAGCGGCTCCCCGTGAAATTTTCCGGGAGGTAATTCGTCAGGGAGCCACGCGGGTGATTGTTGCTCACAACCATCCTTCAGGTAATGTTGAACCGAGTCCGCAAGACATTGATCTAACTCGTCAGTTGTTAGCGGGGGCGCAGTTCTTGGGTATTCCGCTACTAGATCATCTGATTTTGGGCAATGGCAATCACCAGAGTCTGCGTGAGATCACAACGTTGTGGGAGGAGTACCCGCAATAAACTACTAGCATTAAATTGCTCCTATCTTTATATTTCAAGCCAGTAGCCCTGGCATTGAAGTAATATCAGGCGAACGGATAAACTTCAATGTTAAAATGGGTCTCTTCTGTCAGGGAATCTCCATACTGTGCGCGTGTAGGGGATTTAAATAAAGACGCTTTGTAGGCACAATTCTTTCTTTTTCTCCATGCCTACGCTGTGTTCCTGTAACTATTTGGAGTCGGATTTGACCTCTGAACCCTGACCCCTACTTTGGTCACCTCTATCCATTTCCCGATCCTTGTGTCTCCCCCTATTTTGCTTTCGTTCGGCAAACTGACGGCGTTGCTCAGTCGTTAGCACTTCTCGCATTGCTAACATGTTATCAAAGCGGATATCTGAAACTTGCTGCTGCAATGTTGCAACTTGCCTATATTTCTCTCGAATCTGACTTTCAGAGGCTGTACCTGCCATGAGTTCAACCAACTCTTGCCGGGCTTGACGCAATGCTTGTCCGCGTTGGGAAATCTGTTCTCGATACTGATTTTGAATCGTCTCTATCTGCTGATTTTGCTCTGAGGTGAGATTCAAATCTTCAAATAATTTAGATTTATCACGACTAGGGCGACGTTGCTCCTCTGTGTTTTGGGCAATTGCCTGTGTGAGTGGAGAATTTGGATGTGCAAAAGCAAAAGTGCTACCAAGAGATAGCATTAAAACTGTTAAAACAGAAACACGACTTAAAGACATAGAAACTAACTCTTTTTTTGTTGATTACTTGAACAACTAGGTGGAAGTCAAAACCGCTAGGAAAATCAAGCGCGCTGTGGCGTGAGTCATTAGTTACTAGTTATGATCCCACCCACTATGCAACAGGGTATGAACCCTCTTACTAATGACTATTGACTAATGACCAAGGACTATTCCTAAGCCGATATTTCAAGTATCAGCAACAAATATGACTAAAAAGTGACAAGTTCAGCGATTCACTGTATATTCGCCACACTGCTGGATCAGTGTTGCAACCAATCCTGTCCACCCAGTTTGATGACTGGCTCCGAGACCAGCACCATTATCACCATTAAAGTACTCATTAAAAAGAATCAGGTCGCGCCAATTTGGGTCAGTTTGAAACTTGTCAGTTTCACCATTGAAAGGTCTCTGACCAGAGGAATCTTGTAAAAAAATCTTAATCAGTCTTTGAGACAATTCTGTTGCTACTTCCTGAAGTGTCATCATTTGACCAGAACCAGTTGGACACTCTACTTTAAAATCATCGCCCAAGTAGTGATAAAACTTTTGCAGCGATTCGATGAGTAGATAATTTATCGGGAACCAAATCGGTCCGCGCCAGTTGGAATTGCCGCCAAACATGCCGGTGCTGGACTCAGCAGATTCATAATCCACTCGGTACTGCTGACCATTTGTTTCAAAAATATAAGGTTTTTCGGCATGAATTTTAGAAACAGAGCGGATACCATAGGGGCTTAAGAATTCGTTTTCATCTAGCATTTTGTGCAGGATATGACGAAGTTTATTTTGCTCTTCGCCTCCCCCAGGCGGTTTAAAGCAAATCGCCAACAGTCTCCGTTCACCAACCCCTGGTGTCTGAACGCAAGCGATCTTTTGTGTTAAATCATGGCGATTCTGAATAAACCATTGCGTCCGCCGTTTAAAGCCTGAAAGCTGCTCTAAAGTTTCTGGTTCTAGGGTGGCAATAGCAAACAACGGAATCAGCCCTACGAGCGATCGCACTTTCATCGGGTATTGATGACCATCGGGGAAATGCAGCGCATCATAATAAAAGTTATCGGCTTCATCCCACAGTGCTATTTCTGTCTGGCCCATGCCATCCATTGCATTTGCAATGCGGAGAAAATGTTCAAAAAACTTACTAGCAATGTCTTCGTAAGTTGAATTTTCTTTTGCTAGTTCTAGAGCAATTGTCAGCATGTCTAGCGAATACATAGCCATCCAACTCGTGCTATCTGCTTGTTCGAGATCTCCACCAGTTGGTAGTTCAGCACTCCGGTCGAAAACACCTATATTATCCATGCCAAGAAAGCCGCCCTGAAAGATATTTTTTCCTTCGGCATCCTTACGGTTAACCCACCAAGTAAAGTTAAGCAGCAACTTCTGAAATACCCCTTCCAAAAATTGTTTGTCCGCACGTCCATACATTTGTTGCTCAATCTGATAAACTCGCCAAGTTGCCCAAGCATGGACAGGTGGATTAACATCACTAAAAGACCATTCATATGATGGTAGTTGACCGTTGGGATGCATATACCATTCTCGCGTTAAGCGACTTAGTTGACGCTTGGCGAAGTCTGGGTCAATCATAGCTAGCGTAATTACATGGAAAGCTAAATCCCAAGTTGCAAACCAGGGATATTCCCATTTATCTGGCATCGATAAAATGTCGTCATTAAACAGGTGAATCCATTCACGGTTCCTACCACGGGAGCGCGAATTAGGCGGTAGTGGACTGTTAAGATCACCTTTTAACCAATCTTCTACAACATAGTAATAAAATTGCTTACTCCACAACATCCCAGCAAAGGCCTGTCGCTGTATATTGCGCTTGTCTGCTGACAACTCGAAAGGAGAGATGCGCTGATAGAACTCGTCAGCTTCTTTGATGCGATGAAGCCAAATTGTGTCAAAATTAGTATCGAATGGTTGAGCTAAATTTGATAGGTCACTCAGTCGCAGCCGGACTGTTTTGGTTTCGCCTGCACCAACATTTAATTGATAATGGGCTGAAGCTTTAGTTCCAGTTTGATTAAGATTAACTGCTTCTTTTTGCTCATGAACTAAATAATTATTAATTCCATCTTTGACATAGGGTGAAGCATTACTTGCTCCAAACAATTCTTCATTGTTGGTTTCATTTTCTGTAAACAGCAGTTGAGTTGTACTATCGCAATATAGCCATCGTTCGCCTAGAGTGGGATGAGATGCTTCTATCACGCTGAAGTCATGATCGGATTTAACAACTTTGAGCAAAGGTTTGTTGTGTTCATTGCTCCAAGACCAGTAATTACGAAACCAGAGTGTCGGTAATAAATGCAAGGTTTTTTCTTCAGATCCTCGGTTGGCGATACTGATTTGAATCAGAATATCATCCGGTGAATTCTTGGCATATTCAACAAAAACATCAAAGTAGCGGTCATTGTCAAATACACCTGTGTCAATTAATTCAAACTCTGGACTATTGCGATCGCGCTGATTATTCTCCGTAACTAATTGAGTGTAGGGAAAAGCTTCTTGGGGATATTTATAAAGACATTTCATGTAAGAATGCGTAGGGGTATTGTCTAAATAAAAGTAGTATTCTTTAACATCTTCCCCATGATTGCCTTCATTTCCTGTTAAACCAAACATCCTTTCCTTGAGGATTGGGTCTTCACCATTCCAAAGCGCTAGAGCAAAACACAATCTTTGGTGATTGTCAGAGATACCAGCAATCCCATCTTCTCCCCAACGGTAAGCACGGGAACGAGCTTGATCGTGAGGAAAGTAGTCCCAAGCCGCACCGTCGGGACTATAATCTTCCCTAACGGTTCCCCATTGGCGTTCGCTCAAGTAAGGTCCCCAGCGTTTCCAGTGAGCAGTGCGATCCCGGTCTGCTGCCAATCTTTGTTCTTCCGCAGTCATAGTTTTTTCCCTAAGTAATGTTTACCGATGGAGCTTTGTTTTAGTGTTTGTGGCGCGATCGCACTTTCAAATCAGTTTGCTCCAAATACTGACGAACCGTTAAAGGTTGAATGTGGGAATAACGAGAATTTTGGATATGGTCAAGTTTGCCTTTACTAGATACCATCGCGGTTTTGCTCAAACTCATGCAAGTCACCAAAAAAGCAAATAAATCTTAGTGTACCTTATTGTATGTCGCTAGAGTTTCGCTAGAGTATTTACTGTAGAAATAGGTTATGAGAAGTGCCGTTCTCAATAGCTATGGTAGAATAAATACATATTTTAGGGATTGGCTGTTTTGAGTGAAAAAATAACGCAAATTGTCGCTGTAGACATTATTCCGAATGCGATCGCCCTTGACCGAACCGCCGATATTGTTCTTACCGGGGAACCAAGTCTTAAACCGATGGCAGTTTATTTGTCGCAGTTAAGCCCATCGTCGCGGAGGACAATGCGAGGAGCGCTAGAAACTATCGCTAAAATAGTCAGTGCTGGGGAATTTGATGCCATTAGCTTTCCTTGGGCAGAACTCAGGTATCAGCATACTCAAGCTATCTATACGCAGTTGAGCGAAAAATACGCATTTAGCAACGCCAACAAAATGATGGCAGCGCTGAGTCGGGTATTAGAAGAATCCTGGAAGCTAGGGCTGATGTCGGCGGAAGATTACCATAGGGCGATCGCTATTGAGCGTAAAACTGGACAAAGGTTATTGAAGGGTAGAGCTTTGAGCATAGGAGAAGTACAATCTCTATTTAACGCCTGCGCCCAAGACAAGTCAGTTAAGGGTAGCCGAGATGCAGCGTTAATTGCAGTGCTGTATGCGGCTGGTTTACGGCGTTCTGAGGTAGTGGCAATAGATTTGTCTGACTGGAATATATAGCAATCCTAGATGAGTTGTGGAAAAACAGCATACTTAAGCAATTTGGGAAAATTGAACGTTCGACCGTGAGTTACCAGTTCAAACAGTAGTTTGACAAGGGAGAAGGAATCACACAGGTGGTAAAACTCTCTT
>JBGTCQ010000264.1:0-3347 GCA_041748755.1 Chroococcidiopsidaceae cyanobacterium
TGATATTCCTGTAGCTGCCCTAGAAAATAATTCCGGTAATTATGTTGAACCAACGCCAGAAACAGCGGCTAATGCCTTAGAATCGATTGAATTACCTGAGAACTTGGTTTCTTTTGCTAGAGATCCGCAGGGAGAACAATCCTATCCAATCGTAACCTACACCTGGCTTTTAGTATACGATGAGTACCAAGATCAACAAAAAGCTCAAACTTTACAGAATGTTATTCAATATACATTGAATGAGTGTCAAAAATTCAGTGCAGAGCTAGGATATGTACCTTTGCCAGAAAGAGTTGTGGATAAAATAGAACCTATAGTAGAGCAGATTGGTAGTTAGATTTAGTTTTGTTTAAGGGCGATGTTTTCGCCCTTACTTTTTGGCAAGTTTTGTAGTAAGCGCTCTTACCGCGATTGTTATTAACGTGGCAGGTTAAAGAATTTTTACTTGCGATATATTGGGGTTTTTTGCATAAACCCTCGAAAAAGGGGATTAAATGTTATTTAATACTTCTTTTACCGTAGTTCTGTCGTTTCGCTCAGCGTTTCATCTGCTTTCACTTTCATATACGTCTCATCGACTTGCCAAGAGTCGTTCGTTGCTTGCAAATGAGTCCGAATCCGGAGACCCAGATAAGAGCGCGTATTTTAGCACCCACCGATTGAGCGTGGCATGATCCACCTCAATGCTTCGCTCCCGCATCATCTGCTCCAAGTCTCGGTAGGACAGCGCATAGCGACAGTACCATCCCACATTGAGCAGGATGATGTCGGACTGAAAATGATGCCATACTTCTATCCCCTACCATCTCCTTCTCTTTTTGCGACACAACCAGAAGTATTGCTGTTTTCCCTTCTTTTCTAACTCCAAATTTATACTTAGCCAAAGCGACCGCTCACATACTGTTTGGTAGATTCTTCCTGAGGATTCTCAAAAATAGCCTCTGTTTTGTCGTACTCCACTAAGTAACCATATCGCTTGCCGTTTTCCCCTGCTTCTGCATTAAAGAAGGCAGTATAATCTGATACCCGCGTAGCTTGTTGCATATTGTGAGTCACAATGACGATTGTGTAATCCTGTGTCAGTTCGTGAATCAGTTCTTCTACGCGCTGCGTAGATATCGGGTCAAGGGAGGACGCAGGTTCATCCATCAAGACGACTTCCGGCTTGAGCGCGATCGCTCGTGCAATACACAAGCGCTGTTGTTGTCCGCCAGAAAGGGACAAACCATTGGTCTTTAGTTTATCTTTAACTTCATTCCAGATAGCTGCTCGCTGAAGACTTCGCTCGACTAACTCATCCATGTCGCCTTTAAAACCGTTCACCCTAGCGCCGTAGGCGATATTCTCATAGATTGATTTTGGAAAAGGATTCGGCTTTTGAAATACCATACCGATCCGTCGCCGTACTGCTACAGGGTCGATTTTGGAGCCATAAAGGTCTTTATCACGGTAAATCACCTTACCTTCTACTCGACAGCCATCAATTAGGTCATTAAGCCGATTAAAACAGCGAATTAATGTACTTTTACCGCAACCAGAAGGACCAATCAAGGCAGTAACCTTGTTTTTCAGGATCTCCATTGAAACTTCTTGCACTGCCAAAGTGTCGTCATAGTAGACGCTCACTTTGTCTGTCTGCAAAACCGTTTCGCTCGAATCTGCTTGCTTTGGCTTGATAGGAGAATCGTTATTTTGGCGATTTTCAGCCTGATTTCTAGAAGGCATAATACTTAAGGAGGTTGGAAGGATAAATGAAAGATTTTGAATTAGCTAATTTCGCCAGTAGTTTAGTACGTGCTTTTATTTGCTACCCAACGCGCGAGAATACTCGTTAGCAGAATTAGAATTACTAGAATGAGTGAAGCTGCCCAGGCAAGTTCCTGCTGATTTTCATAAGGTAAACCAGCGAAGTTGAAAATCAAAACCGATAGAGTAGGAACTGGCTCCCATATACCACGAGGCCAGAACTGGGTAAACAAAGCTGTGAAAATTAGAGGTGCAGTTTCTCCTGCTGCACGAGCGATCGCTAAAGTCACTCCGGTGGCGATCGCTCCTATAGCAGCAGGCAGTACTATTCGCAATACAGTTTGGAAGTCAGAAGACCCTACACCTGCTGATGCCCAGCGCACCTCTTGCGGCACGAGTTGCAAAGATTCGTCAGCCGTTCGTACCACAATTGGCAACATGAGAATGGCAAGGGCAAATCCTCCCGCAACCGCAGAGTAGGTACTTGTTGTGACAACAATTACCCCATAGGCAAAGATGCCAACAATGATGGAAGGAACGCCGCTCAAAACATTTGTGGCGAAACGAATCCATTTAGCTATCCTACCAGAGCTAAATTCTGACAGATAGATTGCTGCTAAGACACCAAAGGGAATACTAATAGCAGCAGCAATTGCTACTACAATCAGCGTTCCGACGATGGCAGGGGCAATGCCTCCACCTTCTTGCAGCGCGGCTGGTATGGCTCCAGTAAATAGTTCAAGATTGAGTCGATTGGCTCCCCTGATAATGACGTAACCAATTACTAAAAACAACGGCAGCAGGGCAATACCAAGAAGCAAAAATGCTAATATCGTCAGCGCCAAATCAATCGCTGTTCTGGGAGTAGAGTAAGAGTGTTCCAATACGGGAGTAGGAAATTCCTCAGAATGCCCATCTTTGGTACTAACTGTCATGGCGGATTTTTCTCCTCTTTTGTTTGCTTTTATCCTTTTCCAAAACTACTAACAAATAACAATAACAAATTAGTATTTTTTCACTTTTTGAATAATCCAATATGCCAGAATGTTAACTATAAGTGTGATCGCAAACAGCACTAACCCAGCATAAAACAAAGTAGATCTTTGTAAACCACCCGCTTCAGCAAATTGATTGGCTAGTAGAGAAGCAATTGTATTTGCTGGCGCTAGAATTGAAAAACTTAGATCGTTACTATTACCAATTACCAAGGTGACAGCAATTGTCTCGCCTAACGCTCGACCTAGTGCCAACATCGTGCCACCAATAATGCCAGAAAATGCTGCTGGTATGAGTACGCTGAAAATTGTTTGCCAGCGCGTAGAGCCTACACCATAAGCTCCCCAGCGCAACTCACTAGGCAGAGAGGCAAGAGAATCACGAGCGATGACGGCAAGGATGGGCAAAATCATGATCGCCAAGATGACCCCAGCGGGGAACATACCTGGACCAATATAGCGCGTAGAAAACAAGGGTATGTAACCAAAGTTCTCGTGAAGCCATGTACCAATAGGTTGCAAAAACGGAATCAAGACAAAAATGCCCCACAATCCGTAGACGACACTAGGAATGGCTGCTAGCAACTCCACCATAAAAGTGAGTGG
>JBGTCQ010000265.1:0-6147 GCA_041748755.1 Chroococcidiopsidaceae cyanobacterium
TCCATCCCTCTCCCCAAACGAAGCGTGACAGTTTCCCGTCACTTCGCTTTCCATCATTGCAATCGACTGTGATCTCCAAAGGTCGCAGTTTCCGAGTGACAGCTTCGACAGAGCAGTTGCAGATTATCTTTGACAGCTTTGCCACCGTAGCGACGAGCTTTCAGGTGGTGGAGGTCTAAATTCTCCATACTGCCACAGAGGTCGCACTTTGCTCCGCGTTCCGCTTTGATCTGTTCTTTCAGTTCGCGCCATTCTTCGTTGTTCTCGGCATTACCAAGCCAAACGAATTTGGGTTGTGGGGCTTCGACAAGGTTGAGCGCTGTTACCCATTCGCCTGATAGATAAGGGTTAGGTGGGTTGCGTGACCGATATTTGGTTATCGGTTGGTCGCTCATCCGGTAGAGATACCGTATAGTTTCTCCATTGCGGATGCCCCAATTATCTCTGGTTCCGTTTTCTCGCTGCTTATACAGGGAGACGATCTTGAGTGGCGGCAGCCGATGTCGCTTTTGCAACCAACGAAACAGCCGTTCATTGACCCAGAAATCTAGGTCTTTAGCCGTTTCTTTGGCGTTGCAGTGGCGAAAGTAAGTGACCCATCCCCGTAATACGGCATTGAGAGCGCTGAACTTAAGTAGGGGTTTATCCCGAAACCGCTTCCGGTCAGTCATTTCCTTGATTTTGGCTTTCAATCGCGTGACCGCTTTCTGACTCGGAGTGACTAACAGTTTAGGTCGGTCATTCTGGCAGGTATAGCGTCGGACATGAAAACCCAAGAAATTGAAGCCGTCGTTTACGTGTGTAACGTGCGTCTTCTCGACTGACAGTTCCAGTTTGAGTTCTTCAGTTAAGAAGGTCTGGATTTCGTCACGCAGGCGATACGCTTCTGCTTTGCTGCCATTGGTTAGTAACAACCAATCGTCTGCATAGCGAATCAATGCACAGTTTCCCTGTTGCCGAATCCTCCGGCGTTCCTTTTCCTTACGGTTAAGGTTCCCATATTTATGCCACCAAAACAGATCGATTTGGTGCAAGTAGATGTTTGCCAATAATGGAGAGCAAATACCGCCCTGCGGCGTGCCAACTTCAGTAGATTTGAAGAGGCTACCCTCCATTACTCCCGCTTTTAAGAAGCGGTCAACCAAGTTGAGAATTCGCCTGTCTGCAATGCGCTGTGCCAAAAGTTTGAGCAATATTTCATGATGAATACTGTCAAAAGCACCTTTGATATCTCCCTCAACCACCCAGTAATATTTGTTGCGATTATTGATGTAGCTGTCCAGTCGGGCGATGCAATCCATTGTTCTGCGTCCAGGGCGAAAACCGTTAGAGCAGTTAAGAAAATCGCTTTCCCAAATGGGTTCTAACACCATCTTCAGTAACATTTGTACTACTCGGTCTTTCAAGGTTGGGATGCCAAGTGGTCGCAGCTTGTCCTTTGCTTTTGGGATGTAGACGCGTCGCACCGGAACTGGACGAAAGCGCTTTTGGCGCAGTTCTTCTTGAAGTTCCAGCACAAAAGCATCTCGTGCCGTTGTTGACACAAGTGCTTTCTTGGTTACGCCGTCGATTCCTGCCGTCCTTGCTCCCTGATTGGAGAGAACTTGGTTCAAGGCAGCACGAATCCACTCTTCTCGGCACATTAAGCGATACAAATCCTCAAACTGATGAGTTTGGTTATGCGTTGCCTTCCGAGCAAGGCTGCGTTGGGTTTTGATAATATCGGACATACATCTTAGTCCTCTCTACTTCCCGAACGTTCCTTTTGCAATAACTGCGGTTCTTCGCCATGTGCCAGCCCTTCGCTGGCTCGGACTACTACAACCGCTCTGCCACGTTATCGTCACTTCAGTTGCAGCTAACCCAGTCTTTTTCAGACCGACAATAACGCTTCCTACGTTCACACAGTGGTACGTGGTGCGTTTGACCGTAGGCTCCCTCTTTACGCCCGTAGGACACAACCCTAGTGTCCGCGACATCAGCCGATGGCTTATACCCCTATAGCCAGAGCGGTTTGGTCGAATGAAAGACCTTTTCGCCAGTTGCGTCAAATGGCTGGCTACCTGATGTCTCGCACCATCCCTGTTGTTTAACAGTGCGCTCAAGGTGTGGACGCTTCAAACAAGGGTTTCTTGCGTGGCCATAGTCAAACTCAGGCTTGGAGCCTTGTGCTGTAACAGGGTGTCAGCATTTTGCCCCTTGTTCTCCGGGCTTCAGACGGGTTCTCACTCATTGTCCGCCGCCTGCCGGATTAGCCTTGGCGCTTTGGGGGAAACGCCATCCCATTCGTTAGTTCTTACCTCCTTTTGAGAATTACCACTGTGCGCTTCGTAGCGCACAAACGCCGCCCTGCGGTGTGCCCTCAGATGTGGGAAGCACATGCTTGGAATTCATCACTCCCGCTTTTAACCAGGCTCGAACTTGTCGGCGAAGGGTGGGGAATGTATTCAATTTTTGCAGCAGTGCTTGATGGTCGATACGGTCGAAACACTTCGCAATATCAGCGTCTAGCACATATTTAGGCTTGTATCTGATTTCATTGAAAATAGCTTCGATGGCATCATGACATGACCTCCCAATCCTGAACCCGTATGAGTTCGGTTCAAAGCGCGCTTCCCATTCTGGTTCTAATGCCAGTTTGACTAGCGCTTGCAAGGCTCGGTCTTTCATTGTAGGAATACCTAAAGGTCGCTTCTCTTCCGTTCCCGGCTTGGGAATCCAGACTCGTCTGGTGGGGCTGACCTTAGAACCCAGTTTTAATTGACTGATGAGAGTTAGACGTTGCTTTGGGGTCAGTGTTTTTACACCATCCACACCTGCCGTCTTTTTCCCGCAGTTGTCCTGGGTGACTCTACGAACCGCTAATGCTCTTGCTGACCAGGATTTCATCAACGTTTTTTGGAGTCTGCGAACTGCTTTCACATCGCCACGTTCAGAGGATTGATAAATTCTTGTTTGCAGCTTGTACACGCGACGTTCTAGCTTACGCCAGTTGATTTCGTGCCATTCCACCGTAGTCTTAAAACTCGTTTTAGACATTTTGACTGCTACTGAAAACTTTATCTTCCAAGTCATCGTGATTCTGTCTGCATATCCTTCCCATTACAGGCAGGCATTCGCTTCTGAACCAATCTCTCCGACTCGTTGTATTCGGTTAGCACCTACTCAGATAAAAATCTGAGAACAAACAAGCGGTTACTTCGTTTCTGATAGTCATTGGTTGAGTTTTTAGAGCGGTACTATCCACCGGGTTTAGAGGAAGTGCGTGTTGGTCAACCAGGTCCTTGCCAACTCCCCATTATCCTTGCCCTTTTGGGACTCCCAGCGTAGACAGCCTGTTTCGCTGGTTATTCCTGACGATGGTTCAAACATACCTTCGTATTCCTACTCATGAACTCTTGCTCGATGAATTGCCAGATTCGGCTTCCAGCATTGTCACCTTTCACCCCCGCTTCAGGAATTGAGGGCTAGTCGCTACCCTGGGGGACGCAGTTGTAAACCGCGTTCTGTGTGCTTTCACTCCTGCACCTAGAGGACGGGATTTAGTGTTCTAGGATACTTACCTCACCCGTATGACTATCAAATTATCAAGGTTCTTATGTTTCTTGTAGGTAATCCTCCACCCATTTCAGGGTTAGTTTCTACCCAACGAATCGCACTCCTGGTCGAAAACCGAATGAGTTTGGCTCAAACTTTGCCTCCCATTCTGGTTCTAATGCGAGTTTAACCAATGCTTGTTGAGCGCGATCTCTCAGCGTTGGTATTCCAAGAGGGCGTCGTTCCGTTGTTCCAGGTTTGGGTATCCAAATCCGTCGCGTCGGTTGCGCTCTTGAAAATCGAGTCAGTTTCTCGACCAGTTCTAGCCGTTGCCGAGGCGTGAGTGATTTCACCCCATCGATTCCAGCCGTCTTCTTGCCTTGATTATCTTGACTGATTCGACGCACCGCTAAACACTTTGCTGACCAGGATCTCATCAGCAGTTTTTGGAGTCGGTGGACTGTCCTAACATCGCCACGATTCGAGGCTCGATAAATGCGCTTTTGCAGCTTAAAATTTATCCGTTCCAGCTTACGCCAGGGGATGTCTTTCCATTCAAACGTAGTCTTAGCTCTCGTATTTGACATTTTCACTGCTACTTGTGCCCTTATCTTCCAAACTATCGTGCCTACGTCTGCATATCTGTTGGCTTTCCCAACAGCGTTTGCTTCTTAGGCAATCCCTCCTCATCACGGCTTGCGGTGGACACCTACTCAGATTTTTATCTGAATCTGAGAGTCAGTGATGAGGTTACTTCGTTCCTAGTTTTCGTTTGGCGCTAACTTTAGGGTTCTCTCTGTCCGCCGGGTTTATCTTGGGTACATCTAGCTCACTTCTTCATTGCCTAGCCTTCAGCCTTTCCCGTTTTGGGCGTGCCCAGTAATCCGCGTGGGCACGGTGGATGTTACGACGGTTCGATCAAGAGATTTGTATTCCTACCCATAGTTAGCTCTGCTAGACAGGATTCTCGGTCGGATTCCGAGTTACTGCCGTTTATCCCTTGCACTCCAAGTTTTGATAGTCAGTCGCGACCTGTAGGGATATGCTGTCACTCCTGTACCAAGGAGGGATGGAATTTCACCACCACGAAAACTAAGTTGTCAAGGAACCTCTAGCTCCTTGCTGTCCATCCTTGAGTACTTCTACTCATTTCGCACAAACGAATCGCACATAAAACGCATCCATATCAACGTGAATAATCTTTCTGGGCAGATTCATTTAGGTGGATGCAATCAGGTTCACTCGTCCCCAGCTACCTGTTGTTTAAACAGCTTGCCAGGAGCAAAAGCAGGAACGCGAGTTGCGGCAATTTGCATCTTTTCGCCTGTTCTTGGATTACGACCTTCACGGGCTTGGCGTGCTCGCTGCTCAAACGAGCCAAAGCCAACCAAGGTTACTTTATCGCCACTAGAAACTGCTGCAACGATTTCCTCTAACACTACTGTCAACGCAGCATCAGCATCTTTCTTAGAAACTTCCGCCTTGATTGCAATCACATCAACTAATTCACCTTTATTCATCACATCTTTCCTCTCAACACCGTTGCTATTCTAGTGTGAGGTGTTGAAAGAGTGCAAGTGTACTACTCTGCGCCTAGAATACTCATCTTGGGTAAGACTAAAGTTTACGCATTTCTACTGTGTAAACTTTAGTCGCTGTTTGATTGTTTGGAGATAAGTGGGTTGATAAGAGTAGGTTGAAGACAATAGTCATTGTGACTGCTAGCAATAGTTTCTGAAGCATTGCTGTTCTCTGCTCATCAACAGACTATCTATGGCGGTAATCTCATTTGCCCTAGTGTGCCTAAACTTATCTAGAGTTAGGTAAAGCTAAATTCCAGTCTTGTAACTGGTACGATGAGAAGTTTTATATAACTGCTACCTCGTCCTAAAGGCATCAGATAATTCAGCAACGCTGTCAACCCTCCATCAAGAGTGTGATTCAACTAGACTGCTGAGTAACCAAAGAGGTTGTGGAGTAAATGACGAGTGCTACCCAGATTAAGCCAAAGGTTACAGCGTGTGTGCGGGTGAAGGGTTCATGGTAGAGAAATACTCCCAGCATCAGTTGCAGACTTGGAGCCATGTACTGGAAAAAACCTAGAGTAGAAAGCCGCAGCCGCTTGGCAGCGTTGTTAAACCACAGCAGTGGCAGCGAGGTCATCACGCCAGAGCCAATAAATAGCAGCGAGGTAGACCAACCCATATCTAAATGTCCTACCCCCGTTAGCGCCCAGTATCCGACGAGTACCAAAGCCACAGGCGCAAGTAGCAGTGTTTCCACTGCTAGTCCGATGAGCGGCGCAACTGCCACCATCTTTCGCAGCAGCCCGTAAAAGGCAAAAGAAAATGCTAATCCTAAAGCAAGCCAAGGTACTTCGCCAAAATCCCACACAAAATTAGCAACCCCAACACTAGTTAATAGGACAGCTAGTCTTTGATCGCGATGCAACCGCTCTTTGAGGAACACAAACCCCAGCAGGACATTCACAAGTGGGTTGATGAAGTAACCCAAGCTTGTTTCTACAACTCGATTCGCATTAACTCCATAAATGTAAAGCCCCCAGTTGAAGGTGAGCAGCGAGGCAGTTATGAGCAAAATTCCCAAGCG
>JBGTCQ010000266.1:0-4307 GCA_041748755.1 Chroococcidiopsidaceae cyanobacterium
TATACATTGCTTGCAAATAAACATATATACGCGACTCCGAATCACCCTGACGTGCGCCCTAACAGTGTACTCGCGAACTTTAACCTTCTTTTTTGCCATGAAATAAACACACTCACTGTTGTAACAACTATGCTAGCTAAATAGGATACCTTAGCTCCCCAAATGCCCCAGAACTACCAATTTATTGAAAACCTAATTGAACTGCGATCGCACTACCAATCCCTCAACGAGGATTCCGAGCGCTCCTCCTCTCATGCAATTGAGCAACTGAATCATATCAATGCTCTTTTAGTAGACCAATTAATTGAAAACCAGCAGTTCGTCGAGAGTTTGCTACAACTGCGCGAACACTACCAAACACTGCATTCTCAGTATCAACAAAAAGTCGTTCGTGCTAGGGAGCAGATCGCTCATGTAAACGCCCTGCTAGCAGACCAAGCAGTTTTACAACATAGAGAACAGCAGCCTATTTCTATCCAAGCAGCTGCCCTGGAACAGCAAGCACTCTTCGGGGCGAGTGATGACAACAATGAAAAATTACCACAGCATCAGCCAGAGTTAGTTCAAGAACCGGAACCACTAGAGGCATCAAAGCAGCAAATAGCGAAAGATGATATCAGTCGAGGGGAACAGGATGGGGTGATCGCTCCTGATAGTGAGGAGTCGCCGCAGCAAAACCTGGAGGTGGTAGCGGGAGAAGAATCAATAGAGACATCAGAACAGCAACTAGCAAAAGATGCTAGTCAAAGGGAGCAAGATGAAGATAAACCCGGACTTCAAGAACCAGAATTACCAGTTGCAGTAGAACAGCCGATACCAACAGATTCTATCCAGGTGGAACAGCAGTCTGAACCGGGTCCGCTAATAGAGTCACCGGATGTTGAAGATTTTCCAGAGCGCTCCCAAGGGGACAAGCCAGCGGAGCTTACATCGCGTTACTCTCCGCTATTAAAGACACCGCTGCTGCCACAGTACCAACACCTGAAAAAATCTGAAGCAGTTGAAAAGTTGCTACAGGAGAACGCAGGAAGTATTTTGCACGTTGATTATATAATTCGCGCTCTGTACGGTGAACTTGAGCCAGAAGATATTAAAGCGGAAAAGCCCAGAATGAATGACTCACTCAAGAAGGGTGTGGCAAAAGGGTTATGGGAGAGAGTAGCTGACTCTCCTGGTTGCTACACGGCTGATCTGAATCTGGTTGAAAAAGAAGC
Source organism: Chroococcidiopsidaceae cyanobacterium (assembly GCA_041748755.1). Classification (GTDB taxonomy): domain Bacteria; phylum Cyanobacteriota; class Cyanobacteriia; order Cyanobacteriales; family Chroococcidiopsidaceae; genus JAHHHE01. Next base: position 1,215 of record JBGTCQ010000266.1, read on the forward strand.
GGGCTCAAAACAGGTTGAGGGCAAGAAACGCCAAGCCCGAAAGCCCAACAGCAAGGCAACAGAGGGAATGCTGCCGCGTTATCAGGATTTGAGTTTTACCGAGGTAGTTGAAACTGTGGTGCGCGATCGCTCTGGTGAAGTTCTGACTCCAGATATAGTAGCGCGGGCGTTGTATGGTGAACTGGAAGGAGAGGCTTTTACTCAAGCAAAGACGAAAGTTGGCAAGACGCTGTGGAGCGGCGCTAATCAAGGGCGATGGCAAAGTGTGATAGGTAAACTAGGAGCATACACATTAAGTCTGGAGGCTAGATAATACAATGTTCTTACTTAACTTTTGCATTTGAGCAAAATATTCTCGTGCCTTCCTCAATTAAACTGCATACAGATTAAGTAGGTACTATTCATATATTTTTATTTGTTTTTGGTAATATTTTGTGTACTACGGCTCAAAATAAAGAGGGGTTCTATGAATAATGTTAAGCTTGAGCCAAACAAAATTTATGCTGTTGTCAACCAAAAAGGTGGGGCTGGAAAATCAACTACAGCAGGGCATCTTGCCTACTGGTTAAGTCAGCAATGTTCAGTCGTTTTCGTTGATGCAGACGGACAACAAAGTGCTTCTCCTTGGATGCAGGAGCTTGGACTTAAAACCTTGCAATTAAACAATCCAGAGCAACTATTTGAAGAAGTACCAGCTTTAGCACGCGAGTACGATGCCGTTGTTGTAGATGGACCAGGTAATGCTGGGGAGATTACAAAATCTATCTTAGGGCGTTGTGATATTGCCGTAGTTCCAAATCGTGCTTCAGAATTTGACCTTCGTAGCAGTGGGACAATTGTACAGTTTGTTAGGCACGTTCGAGAACTTAGGGGTGGGATGCCAAAAGCATTAACTTTTCTCAATGCAGCAAAAGCAAGGCGTTCTGTCCTACTACGTGAAGCTAAAGAAGCGCTAGAAAATTGCCCTTTGCTGCTGTCGGATACAGTAATATACGATCTTACGTGTATTACCGATGCTCCTGGGCAGCGCAAAACAGTGTTTCAGATGCGGGGCGAACAGGCTTTATCAGCGGCAGAAGCTTACAATAAACTATTCAACGAAGTTTTAAAGGTGCTGCATGGCTAGGAGATCGCTTAAAGAAGCTGTTCAAGACTCTGGATTGGTTGAGAATCCTGAACTAAAAGCATTTGTATTTGGTCACGCGGCAACAGAAACGACCACTCAAACAACATCGGAAACAAGCGCTCTACCATCTGAGCTACAGACTGTACCTCGAACTTCAATCCATCTAACTTTCAGTTTTACCCCAGATTGCCAACCTGTTCGTCACTACTACGATAAAGAAGAACTCCGGCAGTGGGCAGAGAGCGACATTGCTATTAATGGTATCCAATCACCTCTTTGGGTTCGCCCTTCGCCTGAAGATAGACCTAATGAATACGAATTAGTTGCTGGGTTGCGGCGGTATCTAGCAGCTGAAGTTCTTGATTTGGAAGAACTACCTGTTATTATTCGTCACTGGACTGACGAAGAAGCATTTCAGGCATCACTGTCGGAAAATGCTAATCGTCGTGATTTTAGCCCATTAGAGCATTTGGACGGCACTTTAAAACTGTTGGCAGTAAAGTTAGGTAGCACAACAGAAGCAGCAGTAAAACTTCTTTATCGCATGAACAACGAAGCAAAAAAGACGGTTAACCAAAACGTTTTGGTTAACCCCGAATATGAAACCGTGAAGGCAGTATTTGACTTCTTGGGACAGACTACATGGCAATCATTTGTTTCCACGCGATTACCCTTACTTAACAAACCAGATGAAATCCTAGATGTAATTCGCAAAGGCAAGATTCAGTACACAAAAGGATTAGAAATTTCCAAGATCAAAAATTTTGAGCAACGGCAGGAATTACTGCAACAAGCAATCGTCGAAAATTTCTCGCTAAACCAGATTAAAGAACGCACCAAAGAATTAAAGCCTCCTGTAGAAAACGTGACGATTAAAAACCGCTTTACAGATACTTATAAGCGTGTTAAGGCAGCAAAAGTGTGGAGCGATCCTAAAAAAGTGAGGCAGTTAGAAAGGTTGATGACTCAACTAGAAGAGTTATTGCAAGAGTAGAAATGCCTTTGTAAGCGATAATTTGTTTTAACTTTAACTACCATAGGTAGTGAAAAAATGGAGATTCTTGCTTTCCTGGTTGTACTTGGCAACGTAATCTTACTAGCTTGGGGTTTCAGGTTCTTCCGCTCCTCAGCGCTTAAACAAAAATCTCGGTCTAGAAGCCAACCACAGAGTCAACTGCCGCCTAAGAGTCAAGAACCCCCAGCGCGAGCTACAACGATATCTAAACCATCCCTCCCTAAAGCGCAGGTTCAGAACAAAACAATATCCAACAGTAGTCGCAAAACCACGCCAGGACAACCTTTAGTTTTCAAGAAGTTCCAAACTCGATCCACTAGGGACAAGCATCAGTGGAATATTCAGCATGGTGATCGCTCGCGTACTTCACCAACTCCGCAGCAAGGAGACTCAAGCTAAACTACCAATGGTACTCGGTATTCTCCGCTGCATGAACCCTTACACCTTTGAGGAATTGTTGCTGACTTGTTGCGAGGAACAGGGCTGGCAGATTCAAAGGAACTTTCGATATAGCGCTGATGGTGGGGTAGATGGTCGCGTGGTGATTGCCGGAAGACTGTACTTGATCCAAGCGAATCGCTACGCCGGACCTATTAAGCCAGAACATATCCGAGACTTCCATAAAGTAATTTGCCAGGAAAGAGCAGTTGGCGGGTTTTTTATTCATAGTGGAAAGACAGGATCGCTATCCAAGGAATTACTGCGCGAGTATCAGATAAAGTTGATCAGTGGCGAGCGACTCGTTAATTTTGTTTTGGGGCGAAAGTTAAAAATTATAGGCGTAACAGTAGCCAATTCCTTAGATCGAGACAACAACTGATAGGGCAAGAAAGGTTGCGCTTGTAAAAATATTTTGAGGCAAGTGAAGGATAAGTTCACGAACTAGATAAAACTAACTATGCTACAAATTTCTAAGACAGTCATCATCCCTGCTCACGAGATCGACATTAGC
>JBGTCQ010000267.1:0-3934 GCA_041748755.1 Chroococcidiopsidaceae cyanobacterium
GTGAGTTCCTTGCTCCATTAAAATACCTTGCTCTAAAACAACAATTAAGTCAGCGCGTTTAAGCGGCTCAAAGCGGTGGGCAATCATAAACACAGTACGGTTTTGGGAAACACTTTGGAGATTTTGCAAAACCTTTTGCTCAGTCTCGCTGTCCAAGGCGCTAGTAGCTTCGTCCAAAATTAAAATCGGTGATTGCGACAGAAACACCCGCGCTAGGGAAATGCGTTGCCGCTGTCCACCAGATAAGGCTGTTCCTCGCTCTCCAGCATTGGTTTCATAACCTTGAGGAAGTCCACTGATAAAATCATGAGCTACTGCTAGTCTCGCGGCTTCTACTACCTGTTCAGCTGTGATATCTGGATTGCCCAAAGTAATATTTTCTAGAATAGAACCATTAAATAGGAAATCTTCTTGAAGTACCACACTGATTTGTTGCCGTAGGGAGGCTAAGTCAGCACTTTTAATATCAAAGCCATCAACGAGAATACGACCTGATTCAGCTTGGTAAAGGCGTTGCAAAAGTTTAGAAAGGGTACTTTTACCAGAACCGCTGCGGCCGACAATGCCGACAAACATTCCTGGTTGAACTGTAAAGGAAACGCCACGGAGGATCGGTTCAGTGTTAGGACTGTAGCGGAAGAAGACTTGATCCAAGGTGACTCCACCTTGCAGGGGGGGAAGAACTAAACCGCTCCCCGCTTCAGCTTCTGGGGCAGCGTTGAGGATATCTCCAATTCGGTCTACAGACAGAAGCACTTGTTGCAAATTTTGCCACAGTTGCACTAAGCGTAAAAGTGGACCTGTAACCCTACCCGAAAGCATTTGAAAGGCTACTAATTGCCCAATAGTCAACTTATGGTCAATTACTAGCATTGCTCCAAACCAGAGAATTAACAGACTGGAAAATTTGGTAAGAAAGTCACCAATGTTACTGCTGATATTGGATGTGGTGGAGGCTTTGAAGCCGGTGCGGACGAAGCGAGAAAATAGCCCTTCCCAGCGATCGCGTGCAGTTCTCTCGGCGGCATGAGCTTTGACTGCATGAATCCCCGTTACTGTCTCTACTAGAAAAGATTGACTATCGGCACTACGGTTAAAAGTTTCATTCAGCCAGTTGCGGAGAACCGGCGTTGACACCAATGTTAGAAGGGCAAACAGCGGCAGAACCGCCAAGGCAATCCACGTAAGTTGGACATTGTAGTAAAACATCAGTGCCAGATACACGACGGCAAAGACGCTATCTAAAATCACCGTGATCGCCGTACCTGTGAGAAACTGGCGGATTTGTTCGAGTTCTTGGACTCGTGCAACTGTGTCTCCGACTCGCCGCGCCTCAAAATAAGCTAAAGGTAGCCGCATCAAGTGACGAAATACCTGGGCAGATAAGCTCAGATCCAGACGGCGGGCTGTATGGGTAAAGATGAATAGCCGCAATGTCCCCAAAACAGCCTCAAATACAGCAACACCAAGGAGAGCGATCGCCATTACATCTAAAGTTGCTATGCTCTCCTGCACCATCACTTTGTCAATGATCACTTGAGTGATCAGTGGCGTAGTTAACCCCAACAGTTGCAAAGTGAAAGAGGCAAATAGCACCTCTCCTAACAATTTGCGATAGCGCCAAACCGCAGGCAAAAACCAGCTGAGGTTGAATTTTTCCTGACGCTGGATCAGTTCTACTTGCCACAACTGCCCATCCCAAGCAGGCTCAACTCCAGATCGTGGGATACTTTCGCAAGTTTGACTAGGATTTAGCGGGTTAGCAATTAATAGGCGATCGCCCTTTAGTGCGTACACCACAACCCAGTTCTCCTGTTGCCAGTGCAGCAAAGCTGGAAATGATAGCTGCCGTAAGTCATTCCAAGTAGTTTGCAACCGTCGCAACTGCAACCCGATCTTTTCACCAGCTTCCACTAGATGTTTTGGGCGTTGTCCTCGCAGTTGGCGTTGCACCCACTCCATCTGAGCGGGGGACTCCAATTGTTGAGTCAGCATTGTTAAGCAAGCAGCAGCTGTATTCAGACTAGAGACAAAGGGATAACCCGATACAGGTTGAGGAGCATCGGTTTGAGGTTCTAGCTGTCTTCGCGCTTGAATCCAGAAGCTATCGATTTCTAAAGATGTTGCAGTCCAGAGTGCTGTATCCCACCGCACTACCACTACTTCTTTACTGGCGGCTACTGCTTTAAATGAGCCAGAGAGTTGCTGCAAGTCGCCGAACCACTCACCCGATTCCAAAGTAGCCAACGGCTGAGCGGCTCCTTCTTCCCGTAAGCGAACTTTACCAGAAACAACTACAAACTGGTAGTTGGGGCTATCTGTAGACCAAATTTTCTCCCCAAGCTTGTAGCGACAAGTCTGAGCTTGATTTTTAAATTGGACTTGCTGTTCAGGGTTTAGTAAGCAAAGAGGAGGTTCATCCCACGCTAAGCTCTTGGTTAAGTCATCAACAATCAAGTCACCTGAAGCTTGATGTCCATTTTTTGCATCTTCTCTGATAGCCATTGCTCAAAAAGCTCATTTTCTAGTGATTGCTTTAGCTGAGTGTCTTCTAAGGAGGCTGGCAGAAATTGCTCTACTCGAAACAAAATCCAACGTCCTTCAAGTTCTAAAGGTTCCAATACCTTTCTTGGACTAACGGCATCAACCGCTGCCCTAAGTACATCTGGCATTGCCCCCCGGCTGACAGGTCCCATCATGCCGTTAACAATTTTGTCGTCTGCTATTGAGTACTCTCTAGCCAGGTCTTCAAAAGCGGCTCCTTCCCCTAATTGGCTGCTTAATTCCTCAGCCAGTTCTTGGCTATCAACAATAATGCGTGACAAGACTACCCGATCTAGAAATACCTTGCGTTCAATAAAGTATTCTTGAATTTTTGGCTCTGTAATCTGCGCTTTTAGCTTCGTTAGCTTAAAGCTAGAAGTGACCTGGTTGTGAAAAGCAGTATAGTCAATTCCATTACTAGCAAGCCACTCTTGAAAACGTTGAGGATCAGTCAGCTGATTCTGTAGTCGAAAATCAATCACTGCTTGCTCAGTTACAGCAGGGCTGATGTCAAGAGCCTGTTGCGTTTGCAGTTCTTGCTCTATGACGTATTGACGTATAATCTCTACAATAAAAGGCTGCAATTTTCCAGAGGATTGCAGATATGCTATGGCTTGTGCCAGAGAAATAGGATTGTTTTCAACAAGTAAGAATTCTTGAGGTTCATTCTTTGTCAGTTGTTTTACCATGAAAAATCTTCAGTGAATTGTAACAGTTTTTATTAATTAGGGTTTGTGTAATAAAGAAGTGTAGGATGTGTTGAAAAATTACGCGAGTTTCTCATAAAAATGGACACATTCTTGACGGGAAGCTCAACTATACTGCAACCTCTATGAATAGATCCACTTCAGTTTAGAAATAAATTGCTCGACCTAAAGAAATTTAACGCTACTTCTGCTTTGTATTCCAGCGAAATTTCACTGACAAATAGGTCTATCTTTACTTTTTAGGAAACTTTAATTCAGTGAATATACGGTGGTACGATTAAAGATTTCATGATTGTGACAATAGTGTGAGGTTTTATAAATTTAGAGAGAGTTCATATATTATTTAGTTATAGGTTATCTAAAACACGGGTTTTGTTAGCATTAGGTAATTAACTTTCTAAAATAAGCTTACTACAATTGGTTTGCTGTAGCAGGCAGGTTCTAAAAAGCTTTTAGGTTCAATAAAATAAAAGTTAGCATGAGCAAATTGAGTATTTAGCTAATCAACTTATCTGCTGCTTTTACTTTACAAACGATCTCTGAGTTCGACTTTATCCAATTAGGCGGCATAGCACAGTAGGTCAGTCCAACACTCCAACAGCGCCTGCGGCACTTTCACCATTTCGGTTGCACTAGTAGATGTCTGAAAAAGTCGGTGCTTCCAAAGTAGGCAGCGCACCAAT
>JBGTCQ010000268.1:0-30885 GCA_041748755.1 Chroococcidiopsidaceae cyanobacterium
GAATCTTTGCTGCTTCTTGCAAGCAGGCTTCAAGACGTTGCGAGTCTTCAGGAGTCATAATAGTTGCGCTTACCTGAGTTTTGTTCCTGTCTCTATCTTGCTTCGATTGTGCCTATATTTGCAAAAGTGAGATGTTCCCAATTTCTTTGCCTTCCATATGGGCAATTCCGACGATATTAAGGCTCTGGTAAAGTCTAATATTAACTACGATGGAGTGATCTCAAACTTTATTCAGCGCGAGACAATTGCAGGCAATCTCTATATGGTTTCATCTGATCAAGCGTTTGCCTTGCCTGTCCGAGTAACTGAATTTGAGAAACTAGTTGCAGCAAAAGTTTATCCAGAATCTAGATTTCAGAATTAATTTGTAAGTATTTTTCTACATGAAAAAGCGGCAAGCAGTCATTAAGCAACAGATTCTTAAAAATCTAGAAGATTATGGGATTATATGGAATGAAGACAATCATCAAGTAATTGTAGAAGACTTCAGAGAAGTTCAACGAAAATTAGCTGAACGAACAAATTTAAGAGGACAAGAGTATAAAAGTAAAGTTCAGAAGTATCTTGCACAACCATCAGATATTGATATATCTAAAATCAATCCTTATCTTGTTACGGTTGAATCCAGAGATGAACATCAACGACTTTGGGCATACGCTATATCCCATTGGTCAGTACCTGTTACAGTCGGCTATGGAAGACGCATTCGATACTTCATCTTTGATCGTCAGAACGATAAGTTGATAGGTATAGTTGGTCTTTGTGATCCTGTTATTGGTCTGGGTGTCAGGGATGACGAATCTATCGGGTGGACGAAAGATCAAAAAATGCAGCGACTATATAACTGCATGACTGCATATATTCTTGGATCAATCCCGCCATACAATAAGGTACTTAGCTCTAAGTTAATTGCCCTTACTTTAATGTTTCCAAAAGTTCGTAAGGACTTCTATCAAAAATATAAAGATAGTCCCTCTGTTATTACTGGAAAAAACAAAAAGCCTTACCTCGTTTACATTGATACGCTAGGAGCATTTGGTAAGTCAGCAATTTATAACCGCTTAGCAAACTGGGATTTTATAGATTACACGAAAGGGCAGAGCCATCTTCATATAACAGCGAATGGTAGTTGGGAACTAATTAGGCAAGTTGTACCAGACGATGTTTTTAATACTTACAAATTTGGCGAAGGTCCAAATTGGAAAATGCGGATTTTGAAAAGAGGTTTGCGTGAACTTGGCTTGTCGGAAGATATGCTTAGTGTTGGCTGGCAAAGAGGATACTATCGTTGCACTCTAGCTGAAAATTGGCAGGAGTATTTGCTGGGAGATACAAATCGGGTGGCATGGAAAGACTTTACTCAGACAGATTTAGTAAGCTACTGGCATGAAAGATGGGTTACTCCTAGGCTGGATACCTTGCAAACTAATTTGGAATTAGAACTCAGTTTATAAATTTTTCTAAAGCTTATGCGTTAAGTAACTTGCTCTTCCACTCAGAGCTAACTTAATTCTCAAGGCATCCAATCCAAGGGTAGGCTGATGTCAGCTTTAAGGCTGGCACTAATTTCCATCCGATACAGAGGGTGACCTATACTTAAGCTATGCCCAAGTTAGACATTATTCATAACGCAGTGAAAAATGCACTGATGAAGGATGGTTGGGGGATTACAGACGATCCTTACGTAATTCAGTATCGAAGAACAACGTTGTACCCTGATCTCGGCGCTGAACACCCCATTGCGGCTGAACGAGATGGGCAAAAACTTGTTGTTGAAGTGAAGAGCTTTGTTGGCGCATCAAAGATACAAGACTTGAAAGAGGCTCTTGGTCAGTACGACATCTACTGTTATCTTCTAGAGGAAACAGCGCCAGACCGTAAACTTTATATTGCTGTTAGTGCAATCACCCATAAAAGCTTTTTTAACCAAGATGTGATTCAACTTATCCTCCATAAACATCAACTTCCACTCATTGTTGTAGATACAGAGACAGAGGAGATCACACAATGGATAAATTAACTGAGTATTCTAAAATAATCAAGCGTATCCTGACGGAGTATGTAGAACTATGTAACCGTCGTCCTGACCAAGATATCGAAACATTCTTGATTGTGGATGAGCCAAAGGGTCACTATATCTGGATGAACTTGGGTTGGCAGAACGGCGATCGCATTACTGGTATGACTGTCTATGTTCGTATTCGGAATGGCAAATTCTGGATCGAGGAAGATTGGACTGAAGATGGTATCGCAACTGACCTAGTTAGTGCAGGTGTTGCTAGGGAAGATATAGTATTGGCATTCCATGAGCCTAAGATGCGGCAGTACACGGATTTTGCAGTAGCATCGTAGCGGTGGCGCAGGGTAACAACGCGGTGCAGCGGACGGGCGAGAGATCTTGGTGGAGTTGCTGATGTTATCTACCACCGCTCAACTTTGCCGTTGTGCTGCTTAGGTTATGTGGGAGGTTGCCTCTATAGGGTTTATCTGTCGGTATTCAAATCTGGGTTAGCGCGTGGTTCTCACTGGATAATATGGCTGAGTTCACAGATTAAGCGATCGCCCAAGGCATTACCGAAGGCTAGCGCAGATCGCAACCATCGATGTTGCCATAAGAAATGTGGCACGATTATTCTAGAGCTGAAAACGCCCCCTTATGAGTGAATAGCCAAAGCAGCAGCCATTGAGACTCCTCATTGTTGAAGACGATTCCATGATGCGGGTGGGTCTAAAACAAATGCTCTCGATGCAGTCGTTATACTGAATCAAGAGCAAATTTTCTTTACTTAACCGATGTCTGCCTCCCCTGCTCAGATTGCTCTTGAAGACTTCTTTAAACTTCCATATTTGGAAGAATCTCCAGCATGGGAGTACGTGGATGGGATTGCACTTCAAAAACCCATGCCCAAGACTCGACATTCCATTTTACAGAAACGCCTGCTGGATGCAGTTGATGATAACAGCGACGAATACACAACATTACCTGAACTTCGATGTACATTTGGTGGGCGATCTGTTGTACCTGATGTTGCAGTTATTGCCTGGGAGCGAATTCAAATTAACGAGGTGGGACCAGAAGATGACTTCACTGAAGCTCCCGATTGGACTATTGAAATTCTTTTTCCCGATCAAAAAGCAACTCGTGTGATTGATAACATTCTGTACTGTCTACGACATGGCTCTAAGTTGGGTTGGATGCTTGATCCTGATGATTACTCAATCCTGATATTTTCTCCTCATCAGGAACCCGAAGTGTGTAGAGGTGCTCGTCAGCTTATGGTGCTTGAAGGTATCGAACTCGTATTGACGGCAGAGCAAGTTTTTGCATGGTTAAAAGTAGGCAAACGCTGACTAGCATGGTTCACATATCTTGCGCTCACGATTACGCAGGCTAACAACAGTGAAGCCAGCCTCGTCTCAAGAGTTGATTCTGAATCTGGCTAGCTTGATTTAAAGGGTTATTGCCATTAACTATCCTCACTCTGAATGAAATTTCTAACCAAGCACAAAATAGTCTCCTGGTTGCCGCAGCTAAATCCTCAAGTTTGGATTTTAGGGTTTGGTCGATTTTTATCAGAAGTTGGTACTGGTTTTACCCTGTTTTACGCTCCGATCTTTTTTGTCAATCAGGTGGGTTTATCGGCAATATCTGTTGGCGTTGCCTTGGGTAGTGCCTCCATTTCCGGTGTACTAGGTCGAATTTTGGGCGGTTCGTTTTCCGACTCCCGATTTTGGGGCCGCCGTCGCACTCTGTTACTCTCAGCAGCTGTTGCCGCGATCGCTTCTCTGGTTTTAGCGACAACCAGCAATTTTTCTACCTTAGTTGTGGGTAACTTGCTCATGGGACTGGGACAAGGCTTATATTGGCCGGCAACCGAAGCAGTAGTAGCAGATTTAACACCGCCTGAGCATCTCCGTGACGCTTATGCCCTTACTAGACTCGCAGATAATCTTGGATTAGGGATGGGCATTGTTTTTGGCGGGATTTTAATTGGTACAACAGGGGCTTATCGAGCGCTATTTGTAGTTGATGCAATTTCGTTTGTAGTTTTCTTTGGGGTAGTATATTTAGCGATCGCCGAAACTTATCAACCGCCAAAAACTAAATCAACGTCTTTACAAGGCAGTTGGGCAACAGCACTGCGCGATCGCCGTCTCCTTGTCTACGTCCTCGTCAATATCATCTTCACCACATATATTTCCCAACTGCACAGCACTTTGCCCCTCTACTTCAAAAACTTTGTATCAGTAGGAGTTGGGCAAGGGCTTAGCGAAACAAATATTAGTGCGCTATTTACTTGGTATCTTGCCTTAGCCATTCTTTGCCAGCTGCCTGTTGCCCGTGCCTTGAAGCGGTTCAGTCACGCGCAGGCACTCACTATTTCCGCCTTAATGTGGGCAGTGGGATTTAGCTTAATTTGGGTTACGGGTGTTGCTGTAACAGATCATTTAGGATGGGCAATTTTTGGTTTAGGAGTATTTGCTCTAGCTACCGTTTCCTACACACCCTCTGCCTCTGCCCTAGTCACAGACTTAGCCCCTGAATCTCAACGCGGAGTCTACTTTTCAATTAACTCGTTATGCTGGGCCGCTGGCTATTTCATTGGTCCCCCGCTAGGCGGCTGGGCATTAGATCAGCCTCGACCGATAGTAGATAATTTCTGGCTAGGTTTAGCCTTAAGTGTTGTTATTACTGTAGTAATTTTGCAGTATCTCCAACGGATTCTGACTCATAAATAGTCTTGCTTAATTAAAGATTTAGCAGGATTATCAAAACAATAATAATTCGGAAGCTTTTACTATTAGCGATAGCACTCCTCCTCAGCGAATGGAATTTGCGGCTATACAGACCGGAGGCGGAGTGTCTCCGGCTCCGCAAAACCTGCCTCCGCAGCTTACAAAACTCTTGTTTGGTTAGTCCAAAGCAGGCGGACTAGCCTCCGGCAAGCCCAAAGCGTCTATGTTTGTCTAGCGGCGGTTTCAACCGCCAGGAGCAAGATGTGAATATGGTTAGCCTTTAAAAAAGATGTCATACAGTGACAGCAAAATCTCCACCACAATCAGAACCACCACATACCACTCCACACGCAGGCTACTGCTGTGCTGCATGAACTCCAGTACCGTTTGTGCGGTTTGGGAAATCAGCTCTAATTTGCGTTCCAGGGCGCTGTGACGCTCACGGATTTCGTATTCATCCTCCAAGCGCTGATATAGATGTTCTAGCTGCGGAGATTCCCAGAGCAGCTCAGGCTTATCGATGATCTCTACTCGACCCACAATCTTATGTTGAACTAACAAGGTAGTGCCGAGTTGACGCAATAATTCCCTACTTTGGCGTCTACTTCTGTTTTCGCGCCTGAGACTGGCTGCAAACGGTTCAATTTGATCAAATACAGTGGCCAGGCTGGTTTCATAGTGGGACAGCACAACACTCTTAGCAAGAATATCCGCAACTATCTGCAAGCGTTCAATACTAAATTCCTGGAGGAAAATTTTCCCGTCCTTGACGCGCTCACTCCCCGTTACGTTGATCTGAACTTCCAACTCTTCGGTTTCAGGGTCAGCAAAAGAGTCACTAACTATGGAAGATAATTTGGTTAAGAAGGCTACCTTTTCCCCAGGCTCAAGACCAAAGAGGATAACTGCACCATAGTCTAGCAGCACCGCACAGCCATCACCTGCACTAACCATCAGTGGCATAGTAGCCAGGCTCTGGTAATTCTCTAGAGTCTTTAGGTTAATCTCCTCACCAAGGAATAGGGCATGGGCGCTCAGGGTATCTCTGTCATTAAAAAGGGTTTTTTGCATTGTTGCGCGTTTCTATATTCTGCCTGTTGGTCCGTGGGCTACTGCATCTCACCTTACCAACAAACCTATCCAACGCTGCTGTCCGCTTGTACAAGGCGTAACTGCTTGCCTACCTTATATAGGAAGGAGGGTGTATTTACCAATTTTTCGGATTCAACGCCCCAAATCATGCAATGCTTTAATCGCCGCTGCACACTGTTGAGTCACAGCCTGTAATTCCTGACGGTCAGTAGAATTTGGGGCAGCAATCACTTCCCCAATTCGGACTGTAATAGGGACGGGACGAGGCAATGCTGAACCTTTTTTGAAAATATGTTGAGTCCCCCACAAACTGACTGGTAGCAGTGGTGCTTTTGCTTTTGCAGCAACTAGCGCTGCACCAAGTTTGGGGTCTGTAATTCGTCCGTCCGGTGTCCGAGTGCCTTCCAAGAAAAGACCAGTAGCCCACCCGGCTTCGAGATACTTGAGCGCTGAACGAATGGCGCTCCTGTCGGCAGCTCCTCGGCTCACTGGGTAAGCACCATAGATCTGAATCGCTTGCTTCAAAATCGGGATCTCAAATAGTTCTTCCTTTGCCATGTATGCCACAGGTCGCCCTACACAAGAAGAAAGAATTGGCGGATCAAAGTCACTGGCATGATTACTAACGACTACTAGTGGTCCTTGCTGAGGTACGTTTTTAGCGCCATAAGTGCGACCCTGCAAGTAAAGATGGAGTGTAGGACTAACGATCGACCACTTAAAAAGGTGGTAGAGTAACAGGCTGATAAATGGTTCGCGGCTTCCAGCCATAGGAACTTAAGAATAGTTTTGAGTTTTGAATTGAAGAAGGCTTGAGTAATTACAAGCGAATTTATAACTATTTATAGACAGCCCTTAGTACCTAAACAGGCAAATCTTTGGCACTACTGATGTTTTCTAAAATTAAGTTAGGACAGATGCGTTTAATCAAGCCAGTCAGCACGGAGCCAGGACCAATTTCTATGGCGCGCTCGATGCCTTCAGATTGTAATCGCACGCTTGTTTCTCGCCACCGCACAGGGCCAGTGATTTGACGACTCAAGCGTTCTTGCAAAACAGCGGCATCAACAGCTGGTGTGGGTTCTACATTAGAAAGCACTGGTATTTGTGCTGAATTAAATGAGACAGAATTTAGAACTTTCTCAAATTCAGCTGCGGCGGCTGCCATTAATGGGGAGTGAAACGCTCCAGATACATTTAAAGGAATAGCACGCTTGGCTCTAACTTGGGATAGCACAGTTTCTACAGCAGTTGGGGTGCCAGAAATTACAACCTGAGCCGAGCTGTTGTCATTAGCCAGCACTACGTCAGGTGTTTGTTGAATTTGCTGTTCTAGCTGTTCCCGGTCAAAGCCAATTAAAGCAGCCATCATCCCACCGGCGGCACTATCCATCAGTTCAGCGCGACGCTTGATTAGATTTAACCCAGTTTCCCAGTCAAAAACGCCAGCTATGTAGAGGGCGGTATATTCTCCCAAACTGTGGCCAGCAACCAAGTCAGGTTTGTGTCCCCGTTCCCGCATCAAGTCCGCCAGAATACTTTCTACAACATATAAACTGGGCTGAGTGTAGAGCGTGCGCGATAACTTGTCTGACTCGTGGCAAATTTCAGCTACAGACCAACCTAAAATTGTCTCGGCTTGGGCAAACTTATCCTTGGCATAGCTCAGTTCTAATAAATCTGCTTCCATCGCGATCGCTTGAGAACCCTGCCCTGGAAATACCCATGCAGTTTTAGGAAAAGCTTTGTAGGCGCTAGTTGCCTTCTCTGTACTCACTTAATACTCAACCTCCCTTCCAAAGCGATTATACAGTCAAAAGTTAAACTTTCTGATACTCATATAAGATTCCCATAACACCAGTAATAATCATTTCTTCATAGGAGCTATAGACCTGAGCAGATTCCCCTGGGCTTGGGAGTCTTAATTGGGGCGATCGCTTGCCTAATTGCTACTCTATATATTGCTGCTATTAGTAATAGCCGCCGGACTCCCAGAACTTTCTGCCATTGCGATCGCGCTTGCTCAGTCTTAGACTAAGGCAACTTTGGTTTCCGGTTCAGATTGCTTAATCAAGGGATTTTTTACAGAGTGAGATTAACTATGACCCAAAAACCTACTAGCCCTTGGAGCTATAAGCCTTGGTGGTGCCAGCCCTGGTCTATACTTTTGACAGGTATGGCACTGATTAGTGGTAGCTGGTTAGTGTTTAAGATACTTTGGCTCACAATTCTCATTTCGCTCCCTGTATTGACATGGATGGGCTTTTTCTTGTTAATCTGGCCCAGACTCATGCTCCGCAGTGGCGTTTTAGAGTCTTACCAAGAATCGTTAGAGAAATAAGAGTAATATCCTAGAAAGTAATCGCAAGTGCCTAACCTGGCTTTAACCAACCAAACACCTGAGCAACTGTTAGATCCAGTTCCAGAAATTCTGGCACAGGCAATTTATCATCTCCAGTCAAATCTATTGGCTGCTGATCTGGCAGAAATGCCAGCACTGAGCGCTCGTCTGGATCGACAAACCATCCTAAATAACTGCCATATCTCAAACAGTGAAGAATGTTACTAATTACCTTTGTTGCCTTCTGATCGGGTGAGAGAATTTCAATTTTCCAATCTGGATGAGTATTAAATACATTCTCAATTTCCCCATCAGGATCAAACGGAATTCGTTCCCAGGAGAATACCGTTACGTCGGGTACGATTGAACGCCCGGCAAAAGTACAGCGTAGCTCCGGAAATGCTAGTCCAATCCGTTGCTCCTCCGCTACTTGATTCACTGCATCGCAAAGCTTTAACTGTAGTCGAGAGTGCTTGCCTTGGGGCATCGACTTCTGATAGGTGCGACCATTAATAAATTCACTAGCAGGCTCTGTCTCTGGTAGGAGAAGGAACTCTTCTAAAGTGATTTGCTTGTGGAATGTAGTTGTCATCGAGTGTGCGATCGCCTCCCCTGAAACTCGACTAATTTACTACCTGGCTACCGTGAAGACGCGGATCATTAGAACCACTTGCTGGTGCAACTGGGGCAGCAAATTTGGAAACTTGACCACTACTTTGAGCGTAAGGCAGGGACGAACCAGCAATAAGAGCTTCTAGGTTCGTCGCCATAATTGTGCGGGGTTGGGCACCAATTGTCTGAGCAATTACTTTTCCTTCCTTGCCCAAAAACACAAAATGGGGAATCCCATCCACTCGGTATTGCAAAATCTCCGGTAGCCACTTGGTATTATCCACATTCAGCATGACAAAATTTACAGAGTCAGCATACTGCTGTTCCAACTGAGCAATATCCGGTGCCATCGCCTGACAGCTGCTACACCAATTTGCATAAAACTCCATTAGCGTCGGCTTACCATTGCCCAAAGCCACTTCTAGCGGTGTAGACTGTTCATCTAACTTAGTCAGAGAAACTGCTTTATTTTGAGTCTGTAGTCCAAAAAACAGGGACACAGTGAGCGCGATCGCAACCAAAACAATTAAGAGATTTCTGACACGCTTTCCAACACCCGATTCAGCTTGTTGAGACGGCGATCCATCTAATCCTGCCATAAGATATTTATTAAAAGTTATTAACTGCTGTCATTAGTTTAACCGAATGCACCACTTGCCTCTTCTTTGTGCTCTCTCTGCTGTGTCTGCGTTAAAACAAAAAAGCAATCCAATTACCCTCTAACCCCTTCGTACTGTGAAAAAACGGGTAACATTAACCTTTCCCAAACGCGCCATCCAGATGCCAGTCACCTATCGACTGGCGAAAGAATTTAACGTAGCGGCGAATATTATCCGCGCCCAAGTTACCCCGAATCAAATAGGCACATTGGTTGTTGAACTATCGGGAGATATTGACCAACTGGATGCGGCAATTGAGTGGATGCGATCGCAGCAGATTAATGTCTCCCATGCCTTAGCTGAAATTGTAATTGATCAAGATACCTGTGTAGACTGTGGGCTGTGTACTGGTGTCTGTCCCACTGAAGCCCTTACCCTCGATCCGCAAACCTATCGGCTGACATTCGCGCGATCGCGCTGCATCGTCTGTGAACAATGTATCCCCACCTGTCCAGTTCAAGCAATCTCTACCAATCTCTAACCCAGCTTGAACACATCCGCTATCACCTGATCATCTTTCTCCAGCCTATTCTTTGCTGGTGAGTCATAAACTACCATCAGTGAAGGTGTCTGAGTAATGTCAGTAAACAACGTCATTCCTTCAGCATGATCGTCGCCATTGCCATAAGGAATTTCCAGCACTACACCGGGTTTGGACAGCGCATCTTCTTGCAGATTCACACCATTTTTTAAGCAATAAACTCTAACAGGACCATCTAAATCCATCGTCGGCCCTGCCAAAATCAACAAGTCTTCACCATCCAAACACAAGTCCCGAATTCCCAAACCATTTAGATAAATAAAATGCTTTTTATATCGCTTCCCTCCAATTTGCTTTAGCAACAACCGTCCTAAGCTGATCGTCTCTAACTCTATTTCCAGCATCACAGCCCAGCCGCGTAGCACGGGACCACGAAGCCCTAGAAAAATTTGGTTTCGATAAACAGCTAAACCTTCAATATCAAAGCCATTTTCTTTACCTGGAATCGTTGCCCCAACAAATGGGCCAAGATGCGGATCACTTGCCAAAGCATCCATCAGCAAGTTTCCCTGGTTAGTTAAGTACAGTTTGGCAGCACTCAGCTGTTCATCTGGATTATCAGGGTGTGGGCAGGAAGGCAATAATTCGCCATCGACGAGGGGTATGCGCCCTAGAATATAGCGATTTGCTTCCGATTCCAGTTCTGTTAGTCTCTCAATGTTTTTTTCATCAGTTTTATCATCTTTAGGTTTTTTGCGTTTCCAGCTGTGGGAACCAACAAACCAAAGGTAGTGATCGGCATAGGCAAGTCCTTCAATATCAATTTCCTTGTCTTCTGGTTCTGGTAATTCAATAAAGTCTGTAACCCGAAATTGTTTGTGTTTTGCAAATGTTTGAGAATTAACATAAGAAAGACGTTCAATATTTGAAGTTTCATCTGAGCCCAGCCACAAATGCTTATCAGGCGTTAGTCGCACCGCAGAAACGTCTTCACGGTGTTCCTTAAATCCGTCCTTAAATCTGAGTACCACTTGATTTAGCAAAGACGAGTTAGTCATAACTATTACCCATTAAGGAGATACTGATTATAACTTTGTCTTCAGGTAGCAAATCGCCCATTTTTTACTTTGTAATACCACTTAACTATTTGCTTGCAACTAAGTGCATATTTTCTGCTTAAGAATACTAGTAAAAATGAGTAACAAGAGTAATAGCAATCATATGGTTAGTACGAGTAAGGCGTTCAATGACTTGCCTAATGTGGTAGCACCTCCAGAAAAGCGGCTAACTTTGTACGATGTCAGCTGGGACACTTATGAGAAGCTGCTAGAAGCCTTTGGCGAACATCGTGCAGTTCGACTGACATATGACCAGGAAGTGTTAGAGTTTATGGTTCCTTTGGAAGAACATGAACATCCCAGTGACTTAATTGGTGTATTCATTCGAACTTTAGTTGAGGAGTTGGGTTGGAATCTCAAAAGTTTGGCATCTACTACCCTGAAGCGGGAAGATCTGAAAAAGGGGGCTGAACCTGACAAGTGCTACTACATCCAAAATGAATCCCTGGTTAGAGGAAGGACAGTCAACCTGGATCGAGATCCACCACCTGATCTGGTAGTTGAAGTGGACATCACCCACACTGATATTGATAAGAACGATCTGTACGCTCAAATGGGAATACCGGAGTTTTGGCGCTATGATGGCAAGATTCTCAAAATTTATCAACTCCAGCAAGAAAAGTATCAGCAACTAGCAACCAGCCCAACATTTTCTTGGGTGCAGAAGGAAGTCTTTTACAGGTTTCTGGAGCAGTGTAAAACTCAAGGAGAAGCTCAAGCTAATCGAGAATTCCGCATCTGGGTACAACAAAACCAGGTTTGACAGCTCCTCTGTCAGCAAAGGGGACAAGGGGATGCAGCGAAGCGATGATCGCATTCCAGTATTGTCAGCATCATTCTTTAGATGCAAATGCTACCATAGGATACTCAATTGTTGCAAAGCGAGTCGAAGCTATCTTGTCTCAACTAATTTGGCTCATGATAGTATTCAAGACTCTAAATAAGCCTGCGCTAATTTTATCAGCCGCACAACTAAGATGACAGTACGTACACTAACCAAAACAAATACTTTAGGAGACTGGGCATCTCTGGCAATTAACAAACATTTTGCAAAAGTCCTTAAGCACGAGGACGGTGTGCTAAAAGACCAAGATCCAGAAGAATTACACCAAATGCGCGTTGGAATGCGTCGCCTCCGCAGTGCGATGACTGGTTTTGCCCCAGCTATATTACTGCCGAAACCAGCCCAGGAAAAGAAAGTTGGCAAAATTGCCCACACATTAGGAAGCCTGCGAGATTTAGATGTTCTGCGGGAAGCCCTTGAGAACCACTACAAACCGACTTTACCTTCAGAAGAACAAAAATCTTTGGAAACTGCTTTAGATTATCTGGATAAGCAGCGAAGGCAGGTTTTAGCAGAGGTGAAGGATAAGCTGAAAGGCGATCGCTATCAATCTTTGAAGCAGTCTTTGAAGCAGTGGCTGAAGCAGCCAAAGTATCAGGAAATTGCTCAGATGCCAATTCAGGAAGTTTTGCCAGATTTACTTTTGCCTGAAGTGAGTAACTTGTTGCTGCATCCGGGGTGGCTAGTGGGAACTACAGTCAAGGAAGGAGAAATTGATGTTCTTAGAGTCGAACCTGAGATATTAGAGCAACAATTGGCAGAACAAGGAGCAGTTTTGCACAGCTTGCGTAAAGAAACAAAACGCCTACGTTACCAAATGGAGGTATTTAGCGACTTTTACGGTTCTACCTATGAGGCTTATCTCGAAGATGTCAAGGCTATCCAAGCACTTTTAGGTGAGATCCAAGACACTGTTGTTTTAAGCGAGTTTCTGACGGATGCAATGGAATCTAAAATTAAAAGTGTATTTCCCACATTGGCAGAGCAACTAGCACAGGCGAGTTACAAAGCTTGGCAACAGTGGCAAACTTTACAACAGCGGTACTTGAATCTCGAAATCAGGAAAAATTTTCACTTAACGGTAGTTCAACCCACCTTTGAACAACTAAGGGATGAAAAATAAGCGCTGAGCCGAGTCGGGAATTCTAAAGTTAGCGTGTCCGACTGCTAAATAGTGGCATCAAAGAGGTTCCTGCTTAAGATCGACATTAGAAACAATGAGCGACTTTTGGGCATGAAACGCATCGTCTTGATAGCTGGGTTTGAATCTTTTAACGCTGACTTATACCGGAAGGCGGCAATAGAAGCGCAAGATCGCTGTCCTGAGTTAGAAATACGAGTGTTTAGCGATCGCGATCTCACGAGCGATCCAGCAGCTGTAGAAGCAGCACTTAAAGACGCACAAGTATTTTTTGGCAGTCTGATATTTGATTATGACCAAGTTGTGTGGCTGCGCGATCGCATTGCCAACATTCCGATTCGGCTTGTGTTCGAGTCAGCATTGGAATTACTAAGTTTGACTCAAATAGGGGCATTTTCAATTGGTGACAAGCCCAAAGGGATGCCCAAACCAATTAAATTCATCCTCGACAAATTCAGCCAGGGACGAGAAGAAGACAGACTGGCTGGATATCTGAGCTTTTTGAAAATTGGACCAAAACTGCTGAAATTTGTGCCAGGGCAAAAGATCCAAGATTTACGCAACTGGCTGATTATCTACGGTTACTGGAATGCTGGGGGGTTAGATAATGTTGCAGCAATGTTCTGGATACTGGCAGAACGGTACTTGGGGTTAAAAGTGGGCGAGATTCCGCCACCGATAGAAACCCCGAATATGGGATTACTGCATCCCGACTATCAAGGTTTTTTTGCATCTCCCCGGCAGTATTTAGAGTGGTATCAAAGTAGGGAGCAGGGGGAGCAGGGGGGCAGGGGAGAAATCCAAAGTTTAGTTGTCGGGATATTGCTTTATCGTAAGCACGTCATAACTAAGCAGCCATATATTCCCCAGTTAATTCGCTCCTTTGAACAAGCTGGTTTGATACCATTGCCGATTTTTATCAATGGGGTTGAAGGTCATGTAGCGGTGCGGGATTGGATCACAACGGCACACGAACAAGCAATAATTAAGTCAGCATTGGGGGATACAAAACCTTTGATGCCGCAAGGCGTTGAGCAAGAAGCAGGTCGTCAGTTAAAAGTTGCTAAACGCATTAACTCCCCCTCTGCTACCGTTTCCAAAGACGCCGTAGAAGTAAATGCGATCGTCTCTACAATAGGCTTCCCCTTGGTGGGCGGACCTGCCGGTTCCATGGAGGGGGCGCGTCAGGTGGAAGTCGCTAAACGCATCCTCAGTGCCAAAAATGTGCCGTACATCGTCGCTGCACCGCTGCTGATTCAAGATATTCATTCTTGGACGCGGCAAGGTATTGGGGGATTGCAAAGTGTGGTATTGTACGCGCTACCAGAACTTGATGGCGCAATTGATACGGTTCCCCTTGGTGGTTTGGTGGGAGAAGACATCTATTTGATTCCCGAACGGGTGCAGCGGTTGATTGGGCGGCTGAAATGCTGGATTTCTCTGCGGCAAACACCCCCAGATGAACGCCGCATTGCAATTGTGCTTTATGGGTTTCCTCCTGGTTATGGTGCTACGGGAACAGCTGCTTTGCTGAATGTACCGCGATCGCTCCTCAAATTCCTTCAGGCACTCAAAGACCAAGGCTACAGCGTTGGGGAATTACCGGAAGACGGAGAAGAGTTGATTCGCTGGGTGAAAGAGGCAGATGACAAGGGGACAAGAGGACAAGGGGACAAGGGGACAAGGGGACAAGGAGAATCTTCATCACCTACTACTGTTAATGTCCGTACTTTGGAAAAATGGTTGGGATATCTACGAACATCACGTATTGAGAAACAATGGAAATCCCTCACTGGAACTGGGATTAAGACTTATGGGGATGAATTTGTTTTAGGCGGCATTCAGTTGGGCAATGTCTGGATTGGAGTGCAGCCACCTTTAGGTATTCCTGGCGATCCGATGCGGCTGATGTTCGAGCGTGATTTAACACCCCATCCCCAGTACGCTGCTTTCTATCAATGGTTGCAGCATGGCTTTCAAGCTGACGCAGTGGTTCATTTTGGGATGCACGGTACAGTCGAATGGTTGCCGGGAGCTCCCTTAGGAAACACGGGCTATTCTTGGTCAGATATTCTGCTGGGAAACTTGCCAAATTTATATATATATGCAGCTAATAACCCTTCGGAATCGATGCTGGCAAAACGTCGCGGTTATGGTGTACTAATTTCACACAATGTACCACCCTACGGTCGGGCTGGATTGTATAAAGAATTGGTTGCGTTGCGCGACTTAATCTCTGAGTATCGGGAAGAGCCAGAGAAAAATTACGCGCTCAAGGAAGCAATCTGTAAGAAGATTGGAGATACAGGGCTGGATGCAGATTGTCCGTTTGAGGATGCCAAGCGCCTGGGAATTGCCTTTACGCCTGAGAATGCGCGGATGTTTAGTGCTGCGGTGTTCAATCGATATTTGGTGCAACTGTACGAATATCTCCAGGTTCTAGAAACTCGCCTGTTTTCATCTGGTTTACATACACTGGGGCAACAACCTAATACAGAGGAATTGACGAGTTATCTCCAGGCTTATTTTGGGAATGAATTTTTACCACAGGAGGTGATTGAAACGATTTCTGCTGCGGGAAGCCGTACTGATGCGTTGATGACCTGGCATAGCAAGATCCAGGATTCAGACAACGAGTATCGCATCACTGATAAATATATCAACGAAGCCTTACAAATTCGTGACTTATTAATGCAAACTGGGGATGAATTAACGAATCTGCTGCGTGGACTCAATGGCGAATATATTCCTCCGGCTGCGGGTGGTGATTTGTTGCGGGATGGACCTGGTGTCTTGCCTACAGGACGAAATATTCATGCCTTAGATCCCTATCGGATGCCATCGCCTGCGGCTTATGAACGGGGACGCGAAATTGCCCAAAAAATCCTGGCGCAACACTTAAAAGAACATGGGCAATATCCCGAAACTGTGGCGGTGATGCTGTGGGGACTAGATGCCATTAAAACTCGCGGTGAGTCCCTGGGTATTCTTTTGGAATTGGTGGGGGCAGAACCTGTAAAGGAAGGGACTGGGCGAGTTGTTAGATATGAGCTTAGACAGCTAGCAGAGGTTGGACATCCCCGCATTGATGTGCTGGGAAATCTTTCTGGGATTTTTAGGGATAGTTTTGTCAATATTATTGAACTACTAGATGATTTGTTCTTAAGGACAGCTACAGCAGAGGAACCAGAAGATCAAAACTTTATCCGCAAACATTACTTAGCGTTGCAAGCACAGGGGGTTGAGAATGCATCTGCGCGGTTATTTTCTAACCCAGCTGGTGATTTTGGTTCGCTGGTAAACGATCAAGTTGTGGCATCTAGTTGGGAATCGGGGGATGAATTGGGGAATACTTGGCGCGATCGCAATGTGTTCAGTTATGGTAGGCAGGATAAAGGCACAGCTAGACCCGAAGTTCTCACGCAGTTATTGGAAACAAGCGATCGCATTGTCCAAGAAATTGATTCTGTTGAATATGGTCTCACCGATATTCAGGAATATTACGCTAATACTGGTGGTTTGAAACGGGCAGCTGAAAAACAACGCGGTAAGAAAGTTAACACCAGTTTTGTCGAAAGCTTCTCCAAGGACACAACACCCCGGAATTTAGAAGACTTGCTGCGGATGGAGTATCGGACGAAGTTACTCAACCCCAAATGGGCTGAAGCGATGGCGAATCAAGGTTCTGGCGGAGTCTTTGAAATTTCCCAACGAATGACAGCGCTGATTGGCTGGGGCGGTACAGTTGATTTTACTGATTCGTGGGTTTATGACCAAGCAGCTGATACCTACGCTTTTGATGCAGAGATGGCGCAGAAGTTACGAGAATCAAACCCTGAAGCATTCCGCAATCTTGTCGGCAGAATGTTAGAGGCGCACGGACGGGGTTTCTGGCAACCTGATAATCAGAAGTTGAAGAAGCTACGAGAATTGTATGAAGTAACTGATGAAAAGCTTGAAGGTGTAACGGTTTAGAGAACTGAGATTAATGTTGCAAGTAACCCATTCAAAAACCAAAATAATATGGGAGGTATATCATTTGCCAGATACCTACGATAGGCGTTGTCAGCTAGGTGCTTCTCGCCGTCGACTTGAAGATGCTCAAGCCTTACACAACCAAAAACGTTGGACGGGTGCTATTTATCTTGGTGGCTATGCCATTGAATGCTCTCTAAAATCCCTCATTTGTCACGAGCAGGGAAAAAATAACTTTAAGGATACTGGGGTATTCAAGAAAGGACTGCAAGGCTCAGAACTACATAGTTTGACCAAGTTGGTTGGAAGTATACCTAGATTGCAACGTGCTATAACCTTAGACCGTACTAATGGTTATCAAGATGCATGGAAGACGGTTTCATCCCTATGGCGCAACGACGAATTACGCTACTCAGAAAAAATGGGAGAAGAGGAGGAGAGTAAACGCTTTATAAAAGCGGTACAGCTATTGCATTGGTTTTTACTAGCTCAACAAAACGAGGCATCATGATCAATCAATTGGCATTACCTCAACAGATTGAAGAGCGTTTAATCTGTGGTTTACGAGATGAAGACCCAGAAGTGCAGGTAAAAATTAAGCGCACCTCATTGGGATGGCTAAAACTTCGAGTTATTACGAAGTCTTTTAAGGGTAAGCCATTAGATGAGCGTGAAAAACAAATTGATGAACTTCTAGAAATAATAAATACTAATCTTGGACAGTACCCAATTGCTGGCTATGATTTGTTAACTCCACAAGAAGCTACCGAACAAGGTGCAGAATATATCCAGTTACATCTTCCACTTTGGTCAGACATCTTGATGGCTCCTGAACCTGACCAGCCAGTTCAGCTAGATGAAGACAGTCCTAAACGTCCGTTGGTTGTTACCTTCTACTCTTTTAAAGGAGGTGTAGGTCGCTCTACTGCTTTGGGTTTGGTAGCAGGTATACTGGCAACCCGCAATCGTCGCGTGGTAATGGTAGATTTTGACCTCGAAGCACCTGGAATTTCAATTTTATTTCGCTCGGATATTGAAAATATCAATGGAGAACAATATGGGATATTGGATTACTTACACCAACGCCATCTAACTCCTGATCAAAATATTCCAAGCATTGAGAACTGTATTTCTCAGATAAACTTATCTACTCGTGGTGAGCTTTTCTTAGTTCCAGTGGGAGAATATGACGAAAATTATATTCATCGATTGGCTGACCTTGACAGACGAACTTTAGAAAGTTTTTATCAAGGTGCAACTAATCCAATTAATCAACTAATAGAAGATATCAAAGCTCAGTTCAATCCAGATGTAATTTTGATTGATGCACGTCCTGGGTTTGATGATACAAGCGCGATCGCACTTTTCGATCTAGCGGATACTGCAATTATCTGCTTTTCACCTACCGATCAAAGCTTTGAAGGACTGCGTTGGGTTGTGCAGGGGGTTCGGAAACAGCGCGATTATCAAGGAAAACCTGACCTTCGTTTTCTTTTAACACCAATGCCGCTAGTTGCACCTGAGCAGCACCGAACTTGGATAACTAGAGTTGAAGATTGGATTGAGGAGAACTGGGGATTGCCTAGTGGCACAACTCTTAATGAACTTTACTATGAAATTCCCTACAATCCCAGCATTATGACTCTGTCAAGTCTAATTGATGTTCCAAAAAGTTTGCTAAATGATTACCTGGCGATTGCCGATGGCATTGATGCTAGTTTGCCAGATATTAAACCTAACCTAGAAATAACTACAACTCTCGAAAACCGTGAAGCAATCTTAAATCAATTACAGTTTGAAGCAGCAACAGCACAAGAACTAGAAGCAAAAAATATCCCAAATATATTCCAACGTACAGAAGATTTTCCTAGATTCTTACTTAATAGAAATTGGCTAATTCGAGGTACTAAAGGAACCGGAAAAAGCTTGTTATTTAGGCTATTTGTAGAGCAACCAGAAAAAGCCAAGGAATTAGCTCATAATGATGTTACTTTAAATAACGTTCATTTTATAGCAGCTCATGGTCAACCTAGATTACAAGGACCAATCCTAGAAAGTAGTGATTTAGCTAGTTACGAACAACAGGTAGGTGAGAATAGTTGGTCTATCTTTTGGCTAAATTATGCCCTGCTGCAATTCTGTCATGCTCTACATGAGTTACGTTCCCTTGATAACTTAGATAAGCAGTTAGTTGAGTTAAGTGCTCAAGATAAGCCACTACACTCTCCAATTGTGTCGTGGTTGGTACATCGTGCTAAATCTCCACAAGCTGGTTCGCAAGCTGCTGATGAACTACGTACTATTGATCATTGGTTGCAAGAGAATAATCAGGGCGTATGGCTCCTTTACGATGAATTAGACGCAGGCTTTGGCTCTAGTCAAAAAGACTATGTTCGGCGAAGGCAGGCACTTGACGCTTTGCTTGCATGGTGGTTAGAAAGTGGAACAAGTCTGAAGTGCATTGTCCCTAAAATATTCCTACGTGAAGATATCTGGAATCAGCTCAACTTTACAAATAAAGGACACTATACTGGACGCTCACTTCAACTACGCTGGGATGAGGCTGACCTCTGGAGACTCGTACTAAGACAAGCCCTTAAAAGTTCTTCAAATTTGAGCGAATTTTTGGAGCGAAAGTTTGGTTTGACAGTGGAGCGACTTAATGCAATTGAGTTAAAACAATTGCGTACTAGCCTGTATCCCCTATGGGGAGAGCGGATGGGTCGGACAAAAAAAGCTTATACCTACAACTGGGTTCGCACCCGTATTGCTGATGGACAAAAGAACTGCTTCCCTAGAAGTTTAGTATTACTATTACAAGAGGCAGTCAAACGTGAAAAAAATTTTCCTACAGAATATAGTTCTGATATAGTTCTACGTCCAAAAGCTTTGATTGAGGCTTTCCCATTTGTTTCTGAACAACGTGTAGATGAAGTACGCAATGAGTACCCTGAATTTAAGGAATATCTCGATCTATTACAGAGTGAGCGCTCTCCTATTGATGAGAATCGACTGGCTGAAATATGGAACATTAAAGATGTTGAATTAGCCCTTCGCATCAAGGATATGGGAGATGCTGGAATTCTTACAGAACGTTCCCGTCCAAACGATCCTCCCCCTCGTGTTTATGCCGTGGCTGAACTTTATTTATATGGATTGAACATGGTTCGTAAGGGACAGAAGTAGGCAAAAAATCGGATAGGCAAGCCACTCTTAGCGAACTTACTCTATGTGCTTGCCATAAAAACAATAGAAGTAGATTCTATGACCCTAATAATTCTGAGGGTGTAACAGTTTGACAATCAGTACACTGCTATACCTATTTGCAGTGATGTAATTTATCGTTTTAATGTGTATGTTTCTCTAACACTAAAATATTCGCCAGATTGTGTGGATTCTATTTCTCTAACACTAATCAGTTCCCAACCTTTTTGACCATAAGAATTTAAAACAGCGACTATATTTGGATTCAAACGGTCAAAACATTCTGTTTGAGTTACTGAAATATTTACAGTTTTATAATACTCTCTACAGTCGTTTTTATCGGCAGCTACAACTTTGATTATTTCCATATATTCCCATTTTTTGTTGTCTCTAATTTGCTGCAATTTGAGTTGTTCTGTCAAAATAAAACTTATACTTTCCAAATGCTCATTCATCTCGGTTTGAGTTATAGCTGGCTCTTTTTTCAGATCTAAATACATATTTTTTATTTTAAGTTGTTGGAGTTTTTGAAACTTGAATTGCCCTCATAAAGAATAAAGTAATCTAAAATAATAAATATAATGTATAGTATATTTACTGAAGTTTTATTTTATTTGAACTGTGATAGAGTAAACCAAAAAGGCGACTACAGCCTCCCTAAGTTGTAGATTTTGGGATTATAGCTTTCATGCAATCCGTAAGTGTGCGCGATCACTTAATGGATCAAACTCAATAGCAAATCAGATGCAAAACACCTTTACTGGAGTATTTGAGAAAATAGAAGACTGGTATATCGGTTACGTCCAAGAGTTACCTGGTGCCAATGTACAGGAGAAAACTCTGGAAGAAGCGAGGGAAAGTCTACGAGAAGCCATTGAATCTTAAGATCGAATCGGGAATTAGCAGAGAAAGAATTATCGGGCAAGAATGTTATCCGTGAGCAGATTAAGGTCATTGGTTCGGGATAATATCCTGGTTTAACTGCCATCAATCTAGTTTATGGTTGATATTTACTCTAAATCTTTGTGAGTAAAAGACTTAGCATTCTTCCCACTGTACATCGCCGCAATATGCCCATCACCAGTGAGTTGATATTTGTACGTTACCAATCCTTCTAAACCCACAGGGCCACGCGGCGGCAGTTTTTGGGTACTAATTCCGACTTCTGCCCCAAAACCGTAGCGGAAGCCATCAGCAAAGCGAGTAGAGCAGTTGTGGTACACGCCAGCTGCATTCACCTGCGCTAAGAATATAGCAGCAGCATTAGGATCTTCTGTAGCGATCGCATCCGTATGTCCCGAACCATAGTTATTGATATGAGCGATCGCATCTTCTAAAGAATCTACAATCTTAATCGCCAATATCAAATCACTATACTCTGTCGCCCAATCTGTTTCTGTTGCAGCTGAAACATTTAGAATATTGCAGGTTCTTTCATCGCCTCGTAACTCCACATTGCGTTTTGACAAAGCATCTGCAACTAACGGTAAAAAGGCTGGTGCAATTGACTGATGAACTAACAGAGTTTCGATTGCATTACAAGCAGCTGGGTATTGAGTTTTCGCGTCTATTGCAATTTCTACTGCCTTGTTAATATCAGCCGCAGAATCCACGTAAACATGACAAATTCCTTCTGCATGACCAAGTACTGGAATGTGGGTATTATCCTGCACAAACCGGACAAAGGAATTAGAACCTCT
The DNA here is from genome assembly GCA_041748755.1 of Chroococcidiopsidaceae cyanobacterium. Lineage (GTDB taxonomy): Bacteria > Cyanobacteriota > Cyanobacteriia > Cyanobacteriales > Chroococcidiopsidaceae > JAHHHE01. Next base: position 21,905 of record JBGTCQ010000268.1, read on the forward strand.
GGGAATAATTAAATCTACATATTGATCTAGCTGCAACAGTGCTAGTGTTTCTTCTCTAGTAGTCAGTAGCTGCACAACAGCTGGATCTACAGTAGTTTGAGATAATCCCTGATGAATTGCTCTTACTATCGCTTCACAAGAACGAATAGCTTCTTGTCCACCTTTAAGAATTACACCATTGCCAGATTTAATCGCCAGAGAGGAAATTTGAATTGCTGCATCCGGTCTAGCTTCAAAAATAACACCCAGCACACCTAATGGACAGGTGATGCGCTTCAGGACTAATCCATCATCCAGTTGTCGGTGAATCTGCACTACCCCAACTGGATCACTCAGTTTGCCTACATCTCGCACTCCAGCGATCGCACTTTCCAGCTTTGCTTCATCCAATTTCAGCCGATTATAAAGCGGTTTAGGAATTCCAGCAGCAGCTTGGCAATCAGCAGCATTGGCCGCTAGAATCTCATCTTTTGCCGATTCTAAAGCTTGGGCGATCGCCTCAATCGCTTGATTTTTAACCTCGGCTGAAAGAACTGCCAATTTTTGTGCTGCTTGGCGCGTTTGTTGGGCGATCGCAATTAGGGGAGGAGGAGCAACTTGGTTAGCCGTCATAGATTTAGAGCAATTAACTATAGACTTGGCAACTATAATTATCTATTAAAAATATTTCATGCCAATCTTGATTGTTACATTTTCTCTTAGGGAAAAACTAGCATTTTTAAACTTCGGCGTACTTAGTTTTAGAGTTGGGTTATTAGAAATTCCAAAACCTTCTCGTGGTATGCCTAAGAAATTTGTGTTTAGCTTCCCATTGCCATCTTCATCGTGAAATAGAGCAACAGCATAAGTTCCATACTTCAATCCGTAAAACTCTTTTGTTGCTGCACGCCCTATTATTTTAGTGCAACCACTTTGGACTACACCTATTGTGCTTTGAGGAAATCCCTGTTCTTTCGTATAAATTCTCATGCAGACTTCACCTTGTTTGCTAGATAGGCTGTCTACGACTATAGTGAGTTTTGCTGTAGGCTCCATTGCCCCGGTTTTACCAAAACTTAAAGCTAAAGCAGCAACAGAAATGATGCTTACTTTGCATAATTTGAGCATAAATTTAACAGTTATTAATTGTTACTAGTCCTTGAGACTTAAACTGAACCCAGGAGTTCCTACTCTTTAGCAAGTCGGGCTTTAGCTTGCTGCCACATATTTTCTAATTCATCAAGTGTGTAATCTGAAAGGGGGCGATCGGCAACTGTCTCCATTTTCTCTAAACGCTGAATAAATCGCTGGTTAGTTCCTTGTAAAGCTTCTGTTGGATCGAGGTTGTACCAACGAGCGAGATTAATCATGACAAATAATAAATCCCCCAGTTCTGCTTGTTGTGCTGCGGGGGATTCTTGAGCGATCGCCTGTTGAAATTCTGCCAACTCCTCATCAAATTTCGCCCAAACACCAGCAATATTTTCCCACTCAAACCCAGCAGCAGCAGCTTTTTGAGAAATCTTCATTCCCGCCATCAAAGGCGGAAGTGTACGAGCATAACGACTGAGTTTGCGACTCAGCCGTTGAGTATCAGCAGTGGATTCCCCTTTCTCTGCTGCTTTAATTTGTGACCAATTTTGGCGTACCTGATCAATACTCTGAACTTCTACATTGCCAAACACATGAGGATGACGGCGAATCAGCTTTTGGGTAATACCTTCAGCGACTTCTGTAAGACTGAAACTTCCTGCTTCTGAGGCAATTTGAGCTTGTAGCACCACCTGTAATAGTAAGTCTCCTAGTTCTTCAGCGATCGCACTTTCATCTCCACTCTTAATTGCATCTACCACTTCATACGCCTCTTCAATCACATAGGGAGTTAGTGTTTCGGGAGTTTGCGCGAGATCCCACGGACAACCACCATCAGGCGATCGCAATTGGGCAACCACATCAATCAGTTGTTGCAGTGCTGCTATAGTCGTACTCGTTTGGTGTTGATTCAATTCTTGATTACTCATCCTGGGCTTTTAAATATCTGCTAAACAGCTGCCATGATTAATGCTTGCGGCTACTTTTAACTACTGCGGATCTAGAGCGACGAATCACACGAGGCGATTTAGATTCCTTCATTTTGCCATGAGCTAGTCTACTCCATCTCTGCTTTTTGAAGCGTTTGGAAGCAGAACTAGTCCAATCGCTTAGCGAATGGCTCATTGCTCCTAATTCCAGCCCCACATAAACGGCGATCCACTCAGTAGGATATTCAGTTGAGCGCTCAATTACCCCAACTACTAGCTGCCTCCACTCCCCACCCCACAATAACTGGGCTATTCCCAAGGCGAAGACACTCAATATTCCTAGCCAAGTACCTAAATACAACAACCGCAGCGTTGTGCCGATTATCAGTCCGTGAGATAACAGCGATCGATGCCGTAGCGTCTTTTGGTAAGGTATCCACAGCCACCGTAACAATCCCCAGCGCTTGTATTGGATAGAGTTAATATCTAAATCGGGACCAAACATCAACCCACTGAATAAGAATCCTCCTGAAACGATTAAAGTTAAATTGCTACTCTGAGTTTGACTGAAAGTAAAACCAGCAACGAAGGGCAAACCCCATAGAGTAATGCGATCATGTGTCCGACCAGAAGGCATGAAGTTTAGTATCCTCAGCAGCTATCCCCAAGAATAGTAGCTCTTAGCTGTGGCAATCTGCTATAGTGTCTTATTGTATAGAGTTGGGCGCTTAACTCAGTGGTAGAGTGATTCCCTTACAAGGAATAAGTCACTGGTTCAAGTCCAGTAGCGCCCATATTAAAAATGATATTTATAGGTAAGTAAGAACTTTTTATCTGCAACACAATTAGGGTCGCAGGACTTGACCTGCGATCGCCTACTAAGGCTCAAGCTAGGAATCGTTTGAAAAATTAGTGCGTATTGCCAGGCAACGCTACAAGTTCAGAACTCGCAACTTTAAGCTTTTTTCGGGAAGTGCCGATTTCGGTAAAAGAATCGTCTCATTGAAGACGGTTAGGAGGTAACGTACTATCTCCACTTGCGACACAACCCGAATTACTGTCAAGATTTAAGCAGCGGTTAGTAAATATTGACCGTTGCCGTTATATTCACCATCACACGTCTCAAAAATCGTCCCCAGCAGGAGTAAGTAGAATCTCCAAATCCGCCGGAACTTGGCGTAATCCATGCCATAGTCTAAATGCTTGACACTCTCTTGATCAGCATCAAATCTCTGCAACCAGCTTGTCAATGTCTTATGGTAGTTCCTACCGTTCATGTACCATCTGCTGATTGTTTTAAGATCTCGGTTATGACTAGGAACAGCATCATAATTCCAGTAGCGACCATGAGGAAAAATGTACTTGTGCGTAAAGCCAGATGACATATTGTTGGGGATACGAACAGTAATGATATGAATGAATACCTTACCGTCACTTTTTAAGAGAGAAGCAAGCTTTTGGAAGGCATTTGTCAAATTTCCTACATGGCAAAAGACACCAATCGAGAGGATTTTGTCAAATTTTTCGGCAAAATGAGCATCGTTTAAATCACCCTCGTATAAGGTAAATCGGTTTGAAAGGTAGCTCTCAGGATCTTGCATTTTATGGCGCATATACTGGCATTGTTCATGACTCAAATTCAGCCCCGTGAACCGCACATTAGGGAACTTAGAAAGAATATAGTTGGGTACACAGCCCCAGCCACATCCAAAATCTAAAATATGGTCTCCATCCTTGATCTCTAGTCTCTCAATCACCTGATCGATCATGTGCATTTGAGATTCTTCTAGATCGTTTGCTCCTTTTTCCCAAAAACCTGTGCTGTACTTGGGGTAAATTAGTTTCCAATCCCCCAACATTCTATTCAGCATTTCTTGAGGTAAATCATACTGAACCTTCATGAGTTCTCGCGAACCTTCAGCAAGATGATCTGATTCGTTTAATACCCAATCGTAGGGAGCAAGCAGACTGGGACAATGTTGAAACAAAATGGGCATAGAGGTATGTAAAAGTCCTCGGAAAACCGAATCCGGTATTTCTACACCATCGACATACGCTTCTGCCAATGCCATTTGAATTGCATTGAAAACTGTAGCTATTTCCCTAGTAGCTTTGTATGCTGTTGGACTTTTTTGATTAAGATCTCCCATAATAGGGATGTGCTTTTGGATATCTAGAAAAACATTTGTAGAAGTCATTTTGAATCTCAGCTAAGGGTACTAATTAACTTATGGGTTATAAAGTACATCGAGAGCAGGAGTGACAGCAACAAGTTGATAAAAGTCTTATTTTTACACCTCAATAGATTGAAGTTTTATTAAGACGATATGTAGATATCTATAATTCCAAATACTGACTGTGGCAACGTTAAGGGCGATCGCAAACGCAGACACCAATGACTTAATACTCAGTTTAGCCAAGGATGAGATTGCAAATATTTAAGAATCTTAAAAATGTATTTCATCTGAAAGACTAATAACTGTTCTAGAGGGCTAGGCAACAGTAGATGAAGAATTTTGCAATGTTGCGGAAGATCCTATAAAGCAATCGGTACAGCAAGATCTGTTCGACTACCAGCCAGAATATCAGCCGGATGTCTTTGCTTCAGCCTTGAACACTAAGTTCTGATAGCTTCGGTTTTTGGCACGAGCGAGAAGTTCTGTTTCAGAAGGCACTTTAATCTTTGAGGCTAGCTTCAAAAACTCAAGCATTCTGATGAACCAAAATGTTGGATCTGGAAGACAAGCAACCTGACCTGCTCGCACGGTTATACCATGTCGGGCTGACGACTGGAATGCATGATGAAGATTGTGCCAGCCTTCACCCAGGGTCAGAAACGCGACGAGCCAATTGTTCCTACTGTAGTCGTCGGTTGTGAAAGGTTGTTCGCCCATTGTATGACTGAGTGAGTTGACGGTGGCGACACCGTGGAAAAGAACAGTCGTGCTGAGGAAAAAAGCGCCGAGATATTCAGTTCCACCGATGTAGTACGAAAGCGCACCCAAAGCAACGGTAGGAATGAAGTGCAAACGATCAACGACCTTTAAAACTACATCCCTCTCAACATCGGTGGGAAGCTTTGAAGGAAAAAACTGTGGGCAGAATAGCCATCCAGCTTGAGACCACCAGAATCCTTTAATTCCCTTGAAAGGCAGATAGGGGGAATGAGGATCTTTATCTTGGTCTGAGCTTTGATGATGAGCTACATGGTGAGCTTTCCACCAACTTGGTCCCATCTGTCCGGCTGAAGCAGCCACGATGCTTCCTATCTGTAGAACTAGGGTTGGAGCCTGGTAACTCTTGTGAGTAAGTAGCCTATGGTAGATGCTAGTAATTGCCAGCATTCGTATTACATATAATAATACAGACCACAAGGCAGCACCCCACGATAAGCCAGTAATAATAATAAGTAGGGTTCCTAAATGACTTACTACGATCAAAATAGGACCTACTATGTAAGAAATAATCGTGAGTTGAGAGTACTGCTTCATTAATTTTCTAACGTCCTTCTTCAAAATAGAAATAAACAGTTCTCTAAATAGTCCGTTTACTATTTACGATTAGCTGAGTGGAGATGATAGATTGCCTGTGCCAGAATTGCTAGGACTGGCTCTAAGCTTTGCGCAAGTATTTGGTTAAAGGTAGATACTTAGGCATTTGCGATCGCCCTCTTGAATAGTGACATATTAATCCTACTCCCCTACCGATTCTTGTTCAAACGCCACTACGCTACTGTGGAGCATGAGTCTAGACAGGGCATGTGAGCAAGCCTCTTTTCGTTACAGGCTTGCTAAATTCCATCACATGATTGCTTTTGGTAGTAGAGATAAATTAAGCGATCGCTCCCTCAGTTCTGTAGATAACAATTAGTGAGGAATTGGAGGGGGAAGAATGAGTTGTCGCTACAGTATGGTCATCCAATGGTCTGATGAGGATAATTGCTACTTGGTACACCTGCCCGAATTTCCTTGGCAGCAATTTCAAAACGAGCGGGAAGACACACGAGGAAGCTGCACACGGACAGGAAGTGATTGAGTCTCTAATTGAATGGTTCCAAGAGCAGGGAAAACCTCTGCCAGAGCCAATTGTTTTTCCTCAGAAGCCGTTAAAAGTTACCTAAATCACTCAACTTAATCAGGTAATTGATTACTATCTATTTTCCAGCAGCTGACGTACCAGAGTTGCTAGACGTTCGGCACTATCGGAAACTGCGATCGCCTGCGCCTTCTCTCCCATCTCTTTCAACTGTTGAGGTGACTGCAACAAACTCAAAACCTTGTTTTGCAATACCTCACTCGTCAATTCCGTTTGCCTCAACACCAACGCTGCATCAGCTGCTAAAAACACTGCTGCATTGTAGGTTTGGTGATCTTCTGCGGCATAAGGATATGGAATTAGAATTGCGGGTGTTGCAGTTACCGCTAACTCTGTCAGCGTACCAGCCCCAGCGCGACTAATTACTAAATTTGCTCGTCGTAGTAGCCCAGCCATATTGTTGTAAAACGGCATTGGAAAATACTGCGGATGCTTCAGCCTATCAACATCAGGGTCATTATCTCCTGTTAAATGCACAATCCAAGCCCCGGCATCAAACCAAGCTAACGCACAGTGACGCACCAGTTGGTTAACCGCAACAGCCCCTTGACTGCCACCGACGACTACAATCAAGGGAACATCTTGAGGAATAGACAAATCCAGTGGAGGTAACTTATCAGCTCCTAAACGAAATTGAGAACGCACAGGAGTCCCGGTGTAAACTGTTTTGGTACGGGGAAGATACTGACTAGCTGGTTCAAGTCCCAGCGCTACAGCACTACACCAAGGACTAAAGAAGCGAGTTACTTTACCAGGCAAGGCATTGGATTCGTGGAGAATAACAGGTAAACCGAGTAATCGCGCCGCAATCACAGCCGGAGCAGCAATGTAACCGCCCGTCGTAAACACGCCTTGAAATTTCCCCTGGAGTAGCAACTGCCGACAAGAGTAAATTGAACCGATGAGTCTACCCAGAATTCGCAGAGTACCTAGTCCAAAACGTTCTTGAAATCCTGCAACAGCTAAAGTGTGTAACGGGTACTGACTTGGTACTAGCTGCGTTTCCAGGCGATCAGGCACACCTAGCCACTCGATTTTGTAATCTGGCAGTTGTTCCGCTAGAGCGATCGCCGGAAACAAGTGTCCACCAGTGCCACTAGCAGCAATTAGTAATTTTGTCGGGGTTGCCATTAGCCTCTACGATGCGATCCCTCCAAGGGGGTTGCGCTGCGCTATCGCCCAGATTAACTTAAAATCAAACAATTAGCTGCCAAATCTATCAATGATCCAAACTACCACTAATGCGTAACCTTCTTACTTTCAAGCACTGCTCCTTGAGTCCAACTAGCAAATGGTGTGCGTTCCTGCTAACGCTGTCGTTAACAATTGTCGGGAACCGCGCTACTGCTGCACCTCCCCAAACTGCGCCCCCCTCTCTAAAAAATTTATTAACCCAAGTTGATGCCGCAGCGAACCAGCGCAATGTCAAAGCAGTAATGCAATTTTACGGCGCTAATTTTACACATACAGATGGTTTAACGCGCCAAAACATGGAGAATGCCTTAACGCAACTTTGGCAGCGTTATCCCCAGTTAAAGTACCAGACTCAACTCCAGTCCTGGCAAAATGATGGTCAGGCGATCGTGGCGGAAACAATTACTAATATTACGGGTACTCAGCAGCAAGACACGAGAAATTTAACTCTCAATGCAACCATTAAGTCACAACAGCGCTATGAAAATGGCAAAATTGTGCGACAAGAAATTTTATCAGAGCGTAGCCAGCTGAGTGCAGGTACCAAGCCACCCACGGTTAACATGAACCTACCCCAGCAGGTCAGAGTCGGTCAGCAGTATAACTTTGATGCTATTGTCCAAGAGCCGCTGGGTGATGATTATCTAGTAGGAGCGGCGATCGAAGAACCTATTCAAGCAGATAAATATTTCAATCCCACACCAGTAGAATTGGAATTATTGCCAGCAGGTGGACTTTTTAAAGTTGGTCGCGCCCCAAATATAGCCGCTGATCGCTGGATTTCTGCCGTTCTAGTACGTGGGGAGGGCCTCACAATCGTAACTCAGCGTCTTCCAGTAGTAGGGGGAGTAAATCGCCCCACAATTCAAGCCCCAGGAGCTATTAGAAAGTAGTCGGAAGACAGGAAGGAGTAAATATTATGTGTTCTGACTCTTGAATTATTATGTCGATTCAAGACCAAATTGTTTTAATTACTGGGGCTAGTAGTGGCATTGGTGCAGCAATAGCCAGGGTGTTTGCGGCATCGGGTGCAAAACTGATTTTGGTGGCTCGACGGCGAGAGCGGTTAGAGCAACTGGCAGATGAATTAAGCAAATTTACTAGTGCTATATATTTATTGCCGCTGGATGTGTGCGTTCGTGCCACTGTTGAATCAGCACTCACTCACCTCCCAGAATCTTGGTCATCTGTAGACATTCTAATTAACAATGCTGGTTTGAGTCGCGGCTTAGACAAACTCCACGAAGGCAGCTTTCAAGATTGGGAAGAAATGATCGACACCAACATTAAAGGGCTGCTCTACCTCACCCGCTTGATAGTGCCTGGGATGATTAGTCGTGGTCGGGGTCATGTTGTCAATCTTGGTTCGACTGCTGGGCATTATACCTATCCCAATGGCAATGTTTACTGTGCAACTAAAGCCGCCGTCAGAGTTATTTCCGAAGGTTTGAAACAAGACCTCTTAGGGACACCAGTGCGTGTTAGTTGTGTTGATCCTGGTTTAGTAGAAACAGAATTCAGTCAAGTGCGTTTTCGTGGTGATACTGAACGGGCAAAACAAGTTTATCAAGGGCTGACTCCTCTAACTCCAGCGGATGTTGCTGATGTGGTGTTTTTCTGCGCCACCCGACCGCCTCATGTAAATATCAGTGAAGTTTTAGTTATGCCAACAGATCAGGCTGGCTCAATGCT
>JBGTCQ010000269.1:0-13990 GCA_041748755.1 Chroococcidiopsidaceae cyanobacterium
TGCCGTAGTGGTAGCACGTCTGCATTACTCAACGAGGGTGCGCTATTGAGCCTAGTCATCCCATTTGCTTGCACTTGAATGAAGTACTGACCCTGTTCAGCCTCAATTTGTAACACCACACCGCTTGTTGTCCGAAATCCGGTTGGTGGTACGCGCCAGTTGCCAGTCTCAAAGCTGTTGCGCTGGCTTTGCTGCTGACCTGGTCCGCTACTGACCAGCGCGATCGCTGTCTGCACTCCCTGATTCTCGATATAAATCTGCTGTCCCTGATCGAGTTCACATATGTAAGTAGCCATGATGGAATCTAAATTCACAAGCGTTAACTATTGTAAGAGATAAGAGTCATTAGTCACTAGTCACTAGCAAAGAATCAATGACTAATGAGTCATCTGCGGAAGGAGAATAAAATCACTTATGTTATGAATTGTTGATAGATTATTGCCTGAAGCCATGCGAGTAGTATAGCAACCTCGCTACTATTCAAACTATGATCTTAAGATGCGAAACTGTGTCCGCGCATTTAAGATCATGCTAATTAGAATCGGTTATGAAATAGTTTTTGACTCGCCAGCACCTGTCCCGATGATCTTGATGCTTTATACCCATCCTTCACGGGCAGGTACGCTCAAAAAACCTGAGCAACTCAAGCTTGATCCAGAAATCTCTGTGCAAGAATTCACGGACTCTTTCGGTAATCTCTGCGGTCGGATTGTCGCACCTGCGGGTCATTTGAAATTGTATAATGACGCGATCGTTGAGGATAGTGGGCAGCCAGATACCGCAAATTGGAATGCTGCTCAGCTTGCTGTACCGGATTTGCCCGCTGAAACTATCCAATATTTGCTTGGTAGCAGGTATTGTGAAGTAGATTTGCTGTCGGATATTGCCTGGGACCTTTTCGGACAGACACCGCCAGGATGGGGACGAGTCCAAGCTGTTTGTGATTGGGTTCATGCGAATATCCGCTATGGGTATGAGTACGCACGTCCGACAAAGACGGCATACGAGGTGTACAGTGAGAAAACTGGCGTTTGCCGGGATTTTACACATTTAGCCCTCACATTTTGCCGCTGCTTGAATATTCCGGCGCGTTACGCAACTGGGTATCTAGGTGATATTGGTGTTGCGCCACTGGCAACTGCTATGGACTTTCACGCCTGGTTTGAGGTGTTCCTTGACGGACAATGGTATGCGTTTGATGCCCGTCATAATGTTCCTAGAGTGGGACGTGTGTTGATAGCGCGGGGTCGGGATGCGGTAGATGTGGCGTTGACAACGTCGTTCGGACCAAACACATTAGTAAAGTTCAAAGTTTGGGCGGATGAAACCGAACAAGAATTATCTGTAGAAGCAAGCTAAATTGCTTCTAATTGACCGATTTAAACAGTTGTGGATAAAACGGATGGCTACCAGTGGGATTTGAAACTTACGATCCAGGAGATTTTTATGATGAACTCTTTGTGGCTAAGGGACAACCTCGACCAGAAGCTGCCCTATTAATTGAAAGAATCAATTCTTTATCTCCAGAACAACTCCGCCAGCAACAACAGGCTGCACAAATAGCCCTGTTTAAGCTAGGGGTAACTTTCAATGTTTATGGTGATAACCAAGGCGCAGAACGCATCTTTCCTTTTGATATCATTCCCCGAATTGTTTCAGCCCCAGAATGGACGCGACTGGAACAGGGACTCAAGCAGCGGATTATTGCCCTAAATCTATTTCTCGCAGACATATACCACGAGCAGAAAATTCTTAAAGACGGCATTATCCCGGCAGAACTGATTTATTCTGCCAAAGGTTTTCTTAAGCCCTGCATGGGTTTGCAGCCACCAGGAGGAATTTGGTGCCATATCACAGGCACAGATTTGGTACGCGATCGCTCCGGGCAATGGTATGTCCTAGAAGACAATATCCGCTGTCCATCTGGTGTCTCCTACGTTTTAGAAAACCGACGGGTGATGAAAAGTACCTTCCCCCAGGTATTTAGAACTATGGAGATTCAACCTGTAGATGATTACGCTAGCCATCTACTAGACACCCTGTTGAATTTAGCGCCTGCTGATTTGTCAGATCCCACCGTAGTGGTTCTCACCCCTGGAATTTACAATTCTGCTTACTTTGAGCATTCCTTCTTGGCTCAACAAATGGGAGTAGAACTGGTCGAAGGTCGGGATCTGGTTGTGGCGGATGGTTATCTAAAGATGCGTACAACCAAGGGTTTGCAGCAGGTGGATGTAGTCTACCGCCGGATTGACGATGACTTTATTGACCCTCTGGTCTTCCGTTCTGACTCTCTAATAGGCATTCCTGGGTTAATGGAGGTCTATCGAGCCGGTCGTGTAGCTATTGCTAATGCCCTGGGCACTGGTGTTGCTGATGACAAAGTTATCTATGCCTATGTGCCTCAGATGATTCGTTATTACCTCAATGAGGACCAAATTTTGCCCAATGTCCCTACCTACCTGTGTTGGGTGCAGCAGCAGCAGGAGTATGTTCTGGCTAATCTCGACAAGCTTGTGGTCAAGGCAGCCAACGAATCTGGAGGGTACGGCATGTTGGTAGGTCCACACGCTTCTGAAGAACAACGGCAAGAATTTGCTCAGCGAATTCTTGCCAATCCTCGTAACTATATCGCCCAACCGACCCTTTGCTTATCGCGGGCTCCTACCCTGGTAGATGACTCCTTTGAGGGGTGCCATGTGGATCTACGACCTTACATTCTCTATGGCAAAGATATCTACGTGAATCCAGGCGGCTTAACCCGTGTCGCTCTAAAAAAAGGTTCCTTGATAGTGAACTCATCCCAAGGTGGAGGAAGTAAAGATACCTGGGTTGTTGCTCGTTAAATCTAATTTGACGCGCTTAATAACTGAGTCTACTTAACAAAGTTGCATTACCATAATAGGTGCAGCGTCTTTCCCACTGGAGGTGCTGAGCTAAAAGTAAAGCTCATTGATGGTAGATAACCTTTGAAGCAGAGTGAGCCATCCCCTGTCTGTCCGATCCAACGAGGGGTTAGGCTTCGTCATCGCTGAGCATTTTAATAATATGCTTGGGAAGCTGTTCCTTATTTCTCTATGTCTTGGAAGTTGAGATACTTTTGTTTTTGGGTTTTGATACCAGTCATGCTTGCCACCATGACGAACGAAGACACAACCCATCTCCTCAAGTTTTTTGATTAAATCTCGTCGCTTCACAACACCTCAAGCTCAGCAACTTTGTGAACATTTGGAATAGTTCCGCTTGTTAGCTCTTTGTAAATATCTATTAGGTTCTCCCGCAACTCTTCTTCGGTTTCACCTTGAGTCCAATAGTCAGGGTACTCTTCAAGGTATCCTAACCACGTGTCTTCATTTTGCCAGTAGACGTACTTCTTCTTCATTTACTATTTTGCTGCCTCTTTAACCAGAAGATACTGCTCCAACTATTCTCTTGTATGGGGTGATAAGTAATCGTCATTGATGTAGCGTTGATATCTTTCATAAAGCTATTTTATTGTTCATCTCAAACACTTTTAAAGTATTTACTTTTTACAATGATGCTTAAAGACAACTCGCTGATAGTGACCACCCCACATGATTAGATTACCCAGACTATGCTCAGTCGTGTAGCTGATTCTATCTACTGGCTCAACCGGTATGTTGAACGGGCAGAAAACGTTGCCCGCTTTGTTGATGTCAATCTCAATTTGATGCTTGACTGTCCCATCGGTCTGACCGAGCAGTGGAAGCCCTTAGTGCTAACAGCAGGCGATTTGCCATTATTTCAGGAGCGCTACGGCGAGGCAACAGCAGAGAACGTAATTCAATTTCTCAGCTTCGACAGCGACTATTCCAACTCTATCCTTTCCTGCCTCCTGGCTGCCCGCGAAAATGCTCGTTCGATCCGAGAAATCATCTCTAGGGAAATGTGGGAGCAAGTGAATGGTTTCTATTTGATGGTGAAAGAGGCGGCTCAAGGGCAGTCTTTCTCAGAACTACATGACTTCTTCACTGAAGTCAAAATGGCCAGCCACTTGTTTGCGGGCGTGATGAATGCAACTATGTCTCACAATGAGGGTTGGCACTTTGGGCAAATCGGGAGGTTACTGGAGCGGGCAGATAAAACCGCTCGGATTCTGGATGTTAAGTATTTCATTCTGCTCCCCTCTGTTAAAGATGTTGGCACACCCCTCGACGAGATTCAGTGGATGGCACTACTTAAATCTGCCAGTGCCTATGAGATGTACCGTAAACGCGCTCAACATCGGATTACTCCTACAGGAGTTGCAGAATTTCTGGTTTTGAACCGAGAGTTTCCGCGTTCGATTCGATTTTGTCTCCTAGAGACAGAGCGATCGCTTCATCAGATTACAGGTACACCTACAGGCACCTGGAGAGAGCCTGCGGAGCGTGCTTTAGGTCGATTGCGATCGGAGCTAGACTATCTGACCATTGAGGAAATTATTCAAACTGGACTGCATGAATTTTTGGATCACTTACAGCAGCAAATGAATGGTGTCGGCGATAAAATTTTTGAAACTTTCTTTGCCCTCGATTCCATCCGCTAATCAATAGACATATAGCGTGCGTTACCATATCGTTCACACCACAACTTACACCTACGATCAGCCTGTATCTTTGCAACCCCATGTTTTACGGTTGAGACCGCGTTGTGATGGCTGCCAAGAACTTCATTCTTTTTCCCTTGATGTCGTCCCTGCGGCTAAAGTCTATCAGGTCATCGATCTAGAAGGTAATACCGTTGTCCGACTCTGGTTTCAAGAACCAACAGACCAACTCAGCTTTAAAGTAGCCTCTGAGGTTGAAACTTACCGAACTAACCCTTTTGACTTTCTCCTAGAACCTTGGGCGACAACGCTCCCCATCGACTATCCGGCATCACTGCTTTCCGACTTGCAGCCTTATCACCGTTACGGTAGCACGTCTTCAGTAGACTCAGTAGTTGCTCAGTTGGCTCAAGAAGTCCACCAAGCTGTAGCGGGGCAGACTGTCGCCTTTTTGGGTGAACTGAATCAGCGGATTTATCAAACCTGTCAGCACACGATTCGGGAAACAGGAGAGCCATTCCCCGCCGCTTTAACTTGGAACCAAAAGTTAGGCTCCTGTCGTGACCTATCGGTTCTATTTATGGAAGCTTGTCGCGCCCTTGGTTTGGCGGCTCGGTTTGTCAGTGGATATCAGGAAGGAGACCAAAACCAGGAGCAGCGAGATCTCCATGCTTGGGCAGAAGTATATTTACCTGGTGCTGGTTGGCGGGGATATGACCCAACAAATGGGATAGCGGTGGCAGACCGTCATGTAACTCTAGTTGCCAGTGCCTTGCCGCGTAACGCCGCTCCTATCTCAGGAAACTTTCGTGGTGGGGGTATGCAGTTAAGAATGGAATATCACATATCGATGCAACCCTTGGAAGGCTCCTAGTGCTATGTGGCAGGGTAAAACTAGAGGGGAAATTTGGTTAATATTTACAACGTTAATTGTAGTCAAGGGCAGGCGATCGCTTCTTTTATTTAAGAGAAATGTTTGCTTGCGCTGACTCTGAATGATGCTGCCAATCAATATTAGGCATTTGCTCAAATGCCTGGTTCAAGGATTCTTCCCACAGCTGGCGAATTTCTGCTAAATAGGGATCTCCCAGAGGCAGTTGCAATTGATGTCTGATATTGAAACTATTAGCCTCGTACATCAAGAGGTTAATAGGTGGACCTACAGAAATGTTAGATTTCATTGTTGAGTCAATTGATAAAAGCGCAGACTTAGCCGCTGCTTCTAGGGGCGTTTCATAATTGAGTGTGCGGTCTAAAATGGGTCTACCATACTTGGTTTCCCCAACTTGTAAAAAAGGCGTTTCTTTAGTGGCTTGAATAAAGTTACCCTGGTTGTAAATTAGGTAGAGTTCCGGGTCTTCTCCTTTAATTTGACCACCCAAGAGAAAGCTACATTTAAAATCAATTCCATCCTGCTTTAGCCAAGCCCTGTCTTGTTCGTGAATTTGGCGAATTTTACTGCCAATATAGCGGGCGACTTCGTATAGAGTGGCGCAGGTGTGGAGATTAACGGTTTCTTGAAACTTCAGCTCCTTACGTACCAATGTTAAAACTGATTGGGTCAGCGAAAGGCTGCCGGAGGTACACAATAAAATAATTCGTTCCCCAGGCTGAGAAAAATCAAAGAGTTTTTGGTAAGTAGAAATATAATCTACCCCCGCGTTGGTACGAGAGTCAGCGGCCATGACAAGGCCAGAGCAAGTAATGATTCCAAGGCAATAAGTCATGATAGCAGGATGAATTTACCCTTCAGATTTTAAAGCTGAGAATGCGATGGCTGCGCCAACACCAAGGGTGTACGCAACACTGGCATTAAATACTGTGTCAATGTAAACGCATCCACTCCCAGTTCCGTGCGCTCTTGGGCGGCAAGAATTCCCGCTTGCGAGTGCCACCAGGCAGCTGTTGCCACTGTTGCTTCTAAGGGCAACTGACGCAACTCAGCCTGTGCTACAAGTCCACCTAATAACCCAGTCAACACATCTCCACTGCCACCACGAGCCAGGGCTGGTGTACTTTCAGGATTAATCCAAACGGAACCAGCAGGATTGGCTACAGCAGTTCTTGCCCCCTTCAGTAATATTACAGCCCCACTGATCTGCGCCGCTGACCGCACCGCACTGATTCGATCTTTCATTGGATCATCTGCATCAGGAAACAGCCGTTTGAACTCACCAGTATGAGGCGTAAGAACTGTTGCTGCTTGCCGCTGCGCTAATGTCGGGACACCTAATTGGGCGAGGATATTTAAGCCATCGGCATCTAAAACAAGGGGGCGATCGCTCTCTAACACGCCGGACAAAATTGGGGTTGCTTCTAGGGTTAAACCAGGGCCACAGGCGATCGCATCAAACGAACTTAGGTCATTCTCTGGCAGTTGCAGTTGGGCAATTGCACCGTTTTGGGTTTCCGGACAACCCACTATCAAAGCCTCTGGCATTTGTGCTACTAACAGTGGTTTCAGGGATTCTGGAACAGCAATTGAGAGCATTCCTACGCCACTAGCTCTTGCTCCCAGTCCAGTCAAGATTGCCCCGCCAGCATACCGACTTGAGCCACAGATTAGCAAAAGATGTCCTTGCTTGTATTTATGAGTGACTGGCGGACGCGGTATGGGGAGAGTTGAGATCGCCGATGTTCTGGTTATGCGCCGAATTCTAGGTGAACTCAATACAGCTTGTACATCTGCCAGTGGAATATCAAAATCAATCAGTTCTGCTGTGCCAACATAATCTAGTGCTTGGTCTTGGAGTAGACCGAGTTTCCATAGTCCTAAGCAAAACGTCCGCGTTGCTCGTACTGCGGTTCCTAGTACCGAACCCGTATCTGTGTGCAAACCTGAAGGCAGATCGATACTCAAAATCGGTTTAGACCATTGATTTAGTTGATTAATTGCAGTTGCAACAGGATCAATGAGCGATCGCGCTAACCCAAACCCAAATAACCCATCGATCACCAAATCACATTCTTGTAACGCTACCAACGAGTCAGAATAGGGAATACCTAAACTTTGCGCGTACTGAGCGTGCTGGGAAGTTAGTTCTTTCAGTTGAGAAAAAGGACAATAAATAACCACATAATAGCCCTGAAAATGCAACTCACGGGCAACTACCAACGCATCGCCGCCGTTGTGACCAGGCCCAACTAAAATGCCTACCCGTTGCGTCTGCGATCGCGGATAAAGCGCTTGAATCCGACGCGCAATCAATCCCCCCACTTTCTCCATCAAAGCTGCGACGGGCATCCCAGCTACAAAAATACGCGCTTCAATGTCGCGCATCTGTTGAGCAGTTACGACAATTTGCTCAATTTCTTTCTGCCTCTGTTGAGTATCTATCAAAGCCTTATCCCAAAGCTGACACTTTTAAATTATCAGCCAGGGAGCTAATTCAAAACTTAATCCATTTTTAGATTAGTAAAAATATCATACTGCTCTTTGAAAGCTCTCTCCGTACTAGCCAAATCTAGATCGCTAGCCAAAAGATCAATACCGTCAATGATTTTGGGAATTTGAGCTGCATCAATTTGGAGATTGAAAAAGCATTCCTGCCTATAATCTGGTTTTTCCTGAAAACGTTGGATAGCCGATTTTAGTGGACGCTTGACTTCATAAGCTCTCTCAGCCTTCTCAACTGCTTTCTGAGGAATTGGAGATTGTAGCCTGAGAACTGCTAAATCAATTAAATCTCTTGCTTCAACACTATCGTCCAGATAACGGTCAGAGTTTGCAAGCAACTTCGCTGTGAAACAATCATTAAGGCTTAAACATGGAACAGGTGACCACTCTAGATATCTAGGTGAATCTAATTCAAAGCGAGCTTCAGCAATAATCTCAGTCTTGATAGGCTCATTATCTACAAGAACTATCATCCGAATCCCGTACTGGTCAGTAGTGCCACGTCCGATTTGGATTCTAGTTAGATCGCGGAACAATGCTTTGTAACCACCATCAAATACAATGGTGCGAAGGTTCTTATAACCTGATGAAGTAACTGAAGAAATGAAATCAACATCCTTACTCCAGCGGTATTCTCCGGAATCAAGTGCAAGAAGGGTTCCACCACCAAAGTAAGTAGAACCCTCCTTAAGAACGTCAAAATTCAAACTGTTAAGAATCGTGAGAATTTTGTTGTGGTGAGCCAACCTAAACGTCATAGCTCAACTTGCAGCCAAGAATGATAAGACTTTGCAAGTTCTCTCAGAAAATTCAGTTCCTCACCCTCAAGGTTTTTAAAAAGCTCGTGGTATCTCCAACCTCGTTCATATCGACTCAGCATTTGTTCAGGATTAAACCGATAGACATCATCGGTCTGCCAGCAAATTGCTTCTAGGAAAGGTAGCTTTGTAGGCACACATTCCTTAGTTACTGTAGCAGTTGCCATAGCTTCCAGACTAATTACTTAAACTGTTTTCACTCCTAGACTAGCGTAATTATCCTTAAATGACTAGCAAGGAGAAGTAAATTGATACTAAAGGATTACCCTTTTGTTGCATTGTCTGTGACTAGCTCTTTACATTTCTACAGTAATTCGTCAAGTCGTCTAACTCATTATTAAAAGAAATTTTTTCATATATTATTATGACTATTTATTTTATACAGAAAACTAAGACGAAAAATTTCGGATAGATTTCCGTCTTGGATAACTAAACAGTATTTATCTATATAAACCTTATAAACCTTTTTTTAGGGGAATTGTTCATGTCGTAGACCTTTAAGGAATAGATGAAAATCTACTCAAGGCTATACTACTCTGAGTGTAGAGAGCGCTCATTGTTAAAAGTTAAAGCTTGTGTTCGCGTGAGCGCAGGTTGAAGTTAATAACCAGTGAATTAAAGCTAATAATTTAGCAGTCTAGCGCCCGTAATAAACCCGTGCATTCCTTAGCCCTGAATCTACCATGTAGCGGTTCAAGCGTTCTGCTTGCGATCGCTCTAGAAATGGGCCAATTTTTACATGCGAACCTCGTGGCTGGTCTTTTTGGCTGATATTCACTGGAATATCTATCTGCATTTGCCTCACCTTGCCTGCGACTAAGGGTAAGTCCTCTCGATTAGCAGGAATCACAACAAAATAGGACTGAGATTCACCAAAGTCTGTTTCTTCTCCAGTAGCAAGGCTGACGAGTCTGACATCAATGCCTTGGGATTGCAGCTTTTTTGCAAGTTCTTGAGCATTGGAACCTTTGCTAAAAACTCCTGCTTGGATTACAGATTGTCCGTTGTATTGGCGCACAAAAGCTTTTGGTTCTAGCTGCTGTACTTGCTGTAGCGTCACTAGGCTAGTGTTATTGACGTAAACTAAATAGTTTGAATTAGTGCTAGCTGGACTAGCCACTGGTGCTTTGAAGTCAAGTTCACGCGGAGTAAATGACGCTGAGGGCGATCGCTCTTTAACTAAATTAACTGATGGGGGCGGGATGTCAACCACCGCTTGGGTAAGCAGAATATCGCCGGAAATGGTTTGTGCTTGTGCTGTTTGAGGCGCAGTGGAGGCGATCGCTTCGCCGGTATGCTCTTCGACCATGCTACGCAAACGCGGAGCGACCATCGCGTCTGTAGTTAGCGCTAATCCCCCCATTACCAAAAATTGAACCAACAAGCAGGCATTGGCTATAAATTGATTTTGCCGTTTCATCTTAACTCTGGTCTTTCATAGAGAAGTGTAGGATGGTTGAACTAATGAATCTTACTCAACAAAACCACAACAGAAAATCTAACCCTACCTTTACTCTGTAGCCAAGCGAAATTTCTCTGATAAATCGAAATATGTTTAGCTTTTTTACTGCTGAACTTCAGTGGATGTACGGTGGTACAGTCAAATGTCCTGAATCTAGTTCCTTGTAGCGGCAGAAATTGGAGATAAGTCACCTAGCCCAACCAGAATTCATTAAACAGCTATTGTGGCGATGATCCAAAGGACTTTAGCGGTTAGACTCGCTTGGTGCTGCATTTATAAGACCGGATTGAGGAATGTTAACTTAGAGTTAATATCCTGGCAATTTTTCAGTTCACTCACGTCTATGAACATCGTAGTCGGTCTCTCCGGTGGCGTTGACAGTTCTACCGCCGCTGCTATCCTGCATCATCAAGGCTATAAAGTCGTTGGTCTGACCCTTTGGCTGATGAAAGGAAAAGGTCAGTGCTGCTCGGAAGGGATGGTGGATGCGGCGGCTATTTGTGAACAGCTAGGTATTCCTCATCACATTGTTGATAGCAGGGAAGTCTTTCAGGCAAATATTGTTGACTATCTAGTTGCAGGTTATAGCGCTGGTATCACTCCCCTGCCTTGCTCTGCTTGTAACAAAACAGTGAAGTTTGGTCCGATGGTGCAGTATGCCCGCGAACAACTAGGCATCGACAGAATTGCTACGGGTCACTATGCTCGAATTAGCTACGATCCAGATAATGGTCGTCATCAATTGCGACGGGCGGTAGACCGCAATAAGGATCAGTCCTACTTCTTGTATGACCTGACACAAGACTTATTAGCTGCGTCGATGTTTCCCTTGGGTGAATATATCAAAGCAGAAACTCGGCAGATTGCAGCCCAATTTGGATTGAAAACTGCTGACAAACCAGAAAGTCAAGATTTGTGCTTGGTTGAAACCCACGGTTCGATGCAGTCGTTTTTGGACAAGTACATCACTTCTGTAAAAGGGGATATTGTTGACCAGGAAGGGCGGGTACTGGGTCAACATGATGGCGTTCATCATTACACGATTGGTCAGCGAAAGGGATTGGGAATTGCCGCAGCCGAACCACTGTATGTGGTTGGGTTAGATGCAGGACGAAATCGCGTTGTTGTTGGCGATCGCACTAGCGCCAGTCAGCCAGAATGTACTGTAGGGAGGGTTAACTGGGTCGCGATCGCCGAACCAACTGCGCCAATCCAAGCAGAAGTACAAGTGCGCTATCGCTCAAGCGCTGTACCAGTGACGGTAATTCCACTGGACAATTCCCGCGTCAAACTCGTTTTTGATCAGCCTCAGTTCAGCATTACCGCTGGTCAAGCAGCTGTTTGGTATGACGGCGACATTGTTTTGGGCGGGGGAATTATCGAGAAATAATTAGAGGCTAGGGAGTAGAATTAATGACTTATATTTCTTTGTTCCCTTCCTCTTCTTTTACATAATTTCTTTTGACTTGCTAAAACTAATCCCTTAAGTTAATAAAGAGTTTGAAACAATACAGTTAAAGCAAAGAAGGGATTATTTTGAGTAACTATAGAGACGGCATTGCTCCCCACGGTGTTGAATTGATCAATCGCATCGCCACACCTGAACAAAAACAAGAATTTCTCGACAAAGCTGATTTTCTGCCACAAGTGCAACTTGATCAGCGAGCTGTTTCTGATCTGGAAATGATCGCCATTGGTGCATTTAGTCCACTAACGGGGTTTATGGAGCAGGAAGATTATGATCGAGTTGTGGCAGATATGCGGCTGAAGAATGGTCTGCCGTGGTCGATTCCAATTACGCTTTCTGTAAAAGAAGTAATTGCTGAGCCTCTTAAAGAAGGTGGCTTAGTACGCTTGGACGATCCAACAGGTAAATTTATCGGCGTATTAGAACTTACCCAAAAGTATCACTACGATAAAAACCGCGAAGCAACCAATGTCTACCTTACCGATGATGCAAAACACCCAGGCGTGCAAGTTGTTTACAACCAGGGTTCAGTAAATCTTGCCGGTCCGATTTGGCTGTTGCAACGCGACCCCAATACCCAGTTTCCTAGCTACCAAATTGACCCAGCCCAGTCACGACAGATGTTTAAGGAAAAGGGCTGGAAAACAATTGTCGGCTTTCAAACCCGCAACCCGATCCACCGAGCGCATGAATACATCCAAAAATGCGCTATGGAAACTGTGGATGGTTTGTTTTTGCATCCGTTGGTAGGAGCGACAAAAGATGATGACATCCCAGCTGATGTGCGGATGCGCTGCTACGAAATTATTTTGGAACATTACTATCCTACAGACCGAGTAATTTTGGCAATCAATCCAGCGGCAATGCGCTATGCAGGACCGCGTGAGGCAATTTTCCATGCGATCGTGCGTAAGAATTACGGCTGCACTCACTTCATTGTCGGACGCGATCATGCTGGGGTGGGTGACTATTATGGCACCTACGATGCTCAACACATATTTGATGAATTTGAGTCAGCTGAATTAGGTATTGTACCGATGAAATATGAACACGCTTTCTACTGCACTCGCACTCAGTCGATGGCAACAACGAAAACCAGTCCTAGTAGTCCCTCTGAGCGGGTTCACCTGTCAGGAACAAAGGTGCGGGAGATGCTGCGTCGGGGTGAACTACCTCCACCAGAGTTTTCTCGTCCAGAAGTAGCGGCAGAGTTAGCTAGAGCAATGCAATCAAGCTAGTCGTTAGCCATTAACTGCAAGTGAATCATCTCGTTCCCAGGTTCAATTGGATAACAATTCGTGTTTGAGTTGGTAAATTATTTGGAAATCTTCGCTTTGCTAGCGATCGCACACATCATTGACACTGTGATCCTGGTGAGCGTTGAAGACAGCCGCGATCGTGGCTGTCTTCAACAATGCCTCAAAGAACAATTAAGCCTAGACTAAGTCGATAGAGGTGACAACCTCGGCTAAACCGACACCCTGGACAACACCGATGATATCTCCAGCCTGGCGGATCACTGTGTCCGTGCCGTTAAAGGCAAAGTTGTATGGGACAGCACCGGCGGCTAACTGGATAGTGTCCCCAGCAGCTTTTGAGAAATCAGTAATGGTTGCCTGACCGGTACCTAGGTAGTAGGAACCAAAACCTGTTTCTCCTAGCACAAACTGATCAGCACCAGCGCTACCTGCTAACGTGTCGAACTGAACGCCACCGGCTGCCCCGAAGCCATCAAGGATATCATTGCCATCTCCACCGTTGAGGATATCATTGCCGGCTCCACCAGTGAGGCGATCTCTGCCAGTCCCGCCTAAAAGGGTGTCATTGCCGGCATCACCGTTGAGGATATCATTGCCACCTCCGCCGTTGAGGAAATCTCTGCCAGTCCCACCTAAGAGAGAGTCATTGTCGGCATCACCGATGAGGAGATCATTACCGACTCCACCAATCAGAAGATCATTTCCTGCACCCCCACGTACAGTGTCATTTCCTGCTAAAGCACTAATACTGTTATCAGCCCCATTGGCAACGAAGAAATCGTCTGCATTTGTTAGATTCATAATAATCGCCATCCTTTTGTTGTAAGAGTTGTTAGTTGACTTATGAAAAAGCAGTTAACCAGTAGTTAGGTAAGCAGTCTTTTCATCGGTCTACTATTACTTAGGTCTGGCTTTTGCTGTTTATGCAGCTCAAGCTTGTAAAAAGTCAAAAAAGAGTTGAGAAGACTTCTATTCATGCAGGTGAGTATTCCTGGTACATAGCTTTTCAACGCCCGACACAGAGAGACCGCCGCGAT
>JBGTCQ010000270.1:0-3534 GCA_041748755.1 Chroococcidiopsidaceae cyanobacterium
TGCACATTGAGGGTTTCTACCAGTTGCAGCTTACAGACAATATTACTGTCACTCCAGGCTTGATTTGGATTACAGCACCTGATTTCAACAATGACAACGCTGATATTGTTATCGGCGCAGTCAGAACTACGTTCTCTTTCTAATTCAACTGCTTTCTCGACAAGGGTATTCCTAAAGAATAAAAAAATGACCAGCTCACTACAGCTGGTCTAAAAAACTTTTTCGTTACGTTGTCCTCTCAATTTGAGGAAACCCAATCTGCGCGTTCCCAAAGCTCCAGCGGGTTACAAATCTTTTTCTCTTTGTAATTGACATCGTAACAGAATACACAAACTTTTTAATCAAACTTCACAGTTTCTTGATATAAGTCTTCCAAATGATAGATGTAACATTTTATAATTACAACTCAGTCTGGACTATGTGCATGAGATATGCATTAGCTCGCTGGGGTTGTCCCCAAAGAATACGCTCTTGCTTGTAAATCGCAAGTCCTGGTTTAGCTCCCTTAGGTTTATAAACGTGCTTTAGGTCGGTATAAACAACAGGCACTTGGTCACTTTGGCGGGAGCGACTGTAGTAGGCGGCAAAGTCAGCAGCAAATTGCAAATCTGCTGCGTCTGGCACGGTTCCTGGTTGGGGACGCATTAGGACATGGCTGCCTGGAATTTCTTGAGCATGAAACCAGAGGTCATAATCTCCAGCTAGCTTAAAGGTTAGCTGGTCATTTTGGCGGTTATTGCGACCGATTAACAATTCAAAGCCGCTGGGAGTACGGTAGCAATGAAAGTTCGTACTTGGTACTCCGGTAGAACTGCGATGACCAGATTCTGGCTCTGCCAAATACCGCTGCTGAATCAACTCCTCGCGGATTTCTTTGAGCGCTTCCAAGTCTTCTGATATTTGAGCGTTAGCGGAGCTTAACAAAGTTATCGCCGCTTCCACTTGCTCTAAATACTCCATTTCCGCTTTCACTTCTGTGAGTAGTGGCTCCACAGCACTACGAGCGCGTTTGAGCTTTTGATGACGTTTGTAAAGACCTTGGGCATTTTGGACGGCATTTTTTTCTGGCTCTAAATTAATTATGACTGGGTTGCCAGTGTCAAAATCTGACAGGGTAATTACCTTCATTCCCGGTTCCCAGGCTTGGAGGTGAGCCATCAGTAAGTCAGCCTGTTGCCGATACTCGTCTGCGCGATTACTTTGCTGTAAGCGTTCTGTAAAAGTACGAGCTTTGAGCCGCAATTTTTCCAGCATATTATTGAGTTTCTGGCTTAAGGCATGCCGCAGCTGAGTAAATTCCTGTTGATTTAGCTGTGCTATGTAGTAGCGGTTGAGCAAGTCTTGAATATCTTTAGCTGGCTCGACTCCACCCCAACCAAGTAGCGTGTATCCTTTGTCAGTCAACATTGGTTGAAACTCGGATTTGTCTAAAGCTTGCAGCCATTCTTGCCAACGCTGAAATAGCTGTTGCCAGTCGGACACCGTCAGAGTATCTGTAGATTGATCGGGATCTAGCCCTGCTACTTGCACCATTGACTGCACCAAAGTGGGGCTTAAACCCCGGTAACTCTTCAACAGACAGCGCCGCACTGCTCCTGGGACTAAACTCACCCGTTCTTGCCAGCGCTCTTGGGATTCGCTCAAACTTGGGATAGCACCAGTAAGTGACGGTGGTGGTTCGTAGGGCTGTCCCGTTTGAATTGGACGAACGCTGGATTGCTGCTGACTGACTTGATGAGCGGCAGTAACGATCGCAAGGCTATCGTCGGTGAGGATAACGTTGCTGTATTTGCCCATAATTTCGACGTAGAGATGCCAGAGGGCGGGTTCTCCTGGACGGCGGGCAAATTGAAGATCCACAACGCGCTCCCACGGAGCGATCGCCTTAATCTCCACCAATGCCAAACCATTTAGTTGGTGCAGCAGCTGTTGGCTGAAAGTAAACGTATCAGGTATTCGGGGTGGTGGATTGCCGATGCAAATATGAGCAGCTTGGGGATGCCAGCAAATCTCTAGCCACCCTCGCTGATTGAGTGTGCGTAACAATAGCGCAATTGTGTAGCGATCGCGCTGATACACTTGTTCACTGCGGGCTGGTAGCCAGCGATCGCGTATTTCGCTACAAGCTGCGGTTAGGGTAGTAAAATCAACTGCTTGCAAAACGATTAAGAGGGGTTAGGGGCTAGGGACTAGGGGCTAGGGAAATCCCCATACTTAAAAGCAGGGTTAAGCACTTATTCATTGCTCTACCTAATGAAAGATATCTCAAGGCACAAGGTTGGAAAATAAAGACATAAAACCTAAAAACCAGGGTTTTCGGGGATTTTAGCCTTGTAAGTCCAAATTTTTGTGGATACCATGAAAAGTAAGTTTCTAAAAGCTCCTCACTCGGCGCTTTGCGTCAGTTTTTCATGGACATTCAGCTAATCAACATCGGTTTTGGCAATATTGTGTCCGCTAACCGAGTGGTTGCCATTGTCAGTCCAGAGTCTGCCCCCATTAAGCGTATCATTACTGATGCACGAGATCGAGGTCAACTGATTGACGCAACCTACGGTCGCCGTACCAGGGCTGTAATTATTACTGATTCCAGCCATGTAATTCTCTCAGCGATTCAGCCGGAAACAGTAGCGAATCGATTCGTAATTAGTCGCGATCACAATCTAGATAATTAATCTTCTATAGGGAGTGTCAAAAAGCAATACAAGCGATCCTTGTCCAAAATGAATCTCGCCGCTTAGGGTATGAGTATGTTGACACCGAACAGATTGTGGGACTGACTGCTGAAGGCACTTCAAATCTACTGGGGCAAACTAAGATCAAATCAAGGGTTTAAAACCCTGGGTTGGTAGTCATGGTAACAAAAGCGCAGTAACTTCTGCATCCCCTCTGTCAGTTGCAGGGAGAAGAGGGGTTGGTGTGGCTCCGGTTTCAACTGCCAGATGCAAGATGTTAGTAATGGTATTTAATAATTCCTTGGCAGTGTAAGGTTTCGCCAAAAATGCTTTAAAGCCAGTACCAGCAGCTACAGCAAGTTTATCGCTTGAGGCAAGCCCACTGACAGCAATCGTCTTAACTTTGGGATTAATTTTTTGCAGCGTGCGAATAGTCGTTGGCCCATCCATCGACGGCATCATCATATCAACCAACACCATATCGATTTCTGTGCGGTGCTGCACATACAGTGCAACTGCCTCGATCCCATCACTAGCAGTTAAAACTTTGTAATTGTATGTTTCTAGCGTTGCCTTGGTAACTTCACAAATGGGGGCTTCGTCGTCAACGACGAGAATCAATTCTCCGTTTCCTGTAAGCAGTTCGAGGTCTTTTGGTGCCTGCGTTGCCATTTCCTCTACTGCTGGCAAGTACACCTTAAATTGGGTTCCTTTTCCCACCTCACTATAAACATTTACAAAACCACCATGACTCTTAATAATCCCAATTACAGTTGAAAGACCAAGCCCTGTGCCTTTACCTTGCTCTTTTGTCGTGAAAAATGGCTCAAAAATTCTATCTACTATTTCTGGCGGAATG
>JBGTCQ010000271.1:0-32033 GCA_041748755.1 Chroococcidiopsidaceae cyanobacterium
TGGTGACTCACGACAATCGCATTTTAGATATCGCCGACCGTATTGTTGATATGGAAGATGGTTATTTAACTCGCAACAACCATATTGCGGCTGCTTTAGGGCAGTAGACTTCTTGTCACTGGCAAATAGAATTCGCGTCTACACGGAACGCGCGTCCACCGGTACGGACTAAGAATAACTTGGCGGTTTTAACCTGCAAGAAGCCGCAAAGCGTCTATGTTTGTATAGCAATAGCCAAGGTAGTTATGACGCGAACCGGAAGACGTATTAGTCGTTATGAGTTTGGCATGGCGATTTAGAGCTAAACAGATTGTTAACCACCGAAATATCCTACTGAACAAGTAATTCCGGGGATAAAAAATTAAAAAGTATAATTGAAGCCCTATAAACCAATTACAGCAGCTGCAAGTATAAGTTATGCAGAAATAGAAACTAAAAAAGGACGGGAGGCACAAAAATGCATTTATTGGTATGATATCGCCTAATATTTGTGCAGTATGCTGTGGTGTGGTGTGTAAGGAGCAAAGATGCCAAAGTCTGTTGATTTTAGCGGCAAGCCATTTCATTTCATTGGTATTGGTGGCATTGGAATGTCAGCCCTTGCCTACGTTCTAGCCAAGCGCAAGCTGCCGGTATCCGGCTCAGATATTCGTTCTAGCAATATTACCCAGCAGCTGTCAGCGATTGGAGCACATATTTTTCAGACACAAGATGCGACCAATCTGGAGTTTTTTCTATCTGAAACTGACCTTGGTTGCGAAGCGTTACCAACTACGGTAGTTAGTCCTAATAGTACGTCGGTACTATTAGCAGAACGGTATAACTCGGTTGGCAAGTTAACAGTGAACAAACTAAAGGCATTGCCCCAAGTAATTTGTTCAACAGCGATTAATCCAGCAAACTTAGAATATCAAGCAGCGCTAGATTTAGGCTGTCCTATTTTTCATCGCTCAGACTTATTAGCAGCTCTAATTCAGGATTACCAGACCATTGCAGTAGCAGGAACTCACGGCAAAACTACAACCAGTAGCATAATTGGGTATATGCTCCTCCAAGCTGGTGTTGATCCAACAATTGTTGTAGGGGGAGAAGTAAAGGCGTGGTCAGGCAATGCCCGACTGGGACAAGGTCAGTATCTCGTTGCCGAGGCAGATGAATCCGATGGCTCGCTCGTCAAGCTATCTGCCCAAATTGGAGTTATTACTAATATTGAACTTGACCATCCCGATCACTACGAAACATTGGATGAGGTGATTGACACCTTCCAGGTGTTTGCCCAGCGGTGTCAAACTTTGGTAGGTTGCATTGATTGTGCAACAGTACGCGATGCCATATTTGGCCAAGCCACAATGAGGCATTGCCTCCAGCAAACAGTGAGCTACAGTCTACACCCAAATACAGGTGCAGATTACACTGTAATTGATGTTGACTATCGCTCAAATGGCACTGGGGCTACTGTTCTGGAACGGGGAAAAGTTTTAGGACAGTTGAATTTGCGGTTGCTAGGGGGGCACAACCTTAGTAATGCGATCGCAGCCGTTGCTGTTGGTCGTCTATTGAATCTAGATTTTCCAGTTATTGCCAACAGCATTGCTACCTTTGAAGGAGCACGTCGCCGTTTTGAGTTGCGGGGTGAAGCAAATAATATCCTTTTTATTGATGACTATGCCCATCACCCTAGCGAGATCCGCGCCACCTTAGCCGCTGCACGCTTACAGGCAAAACCTGAGCAACGCATAGTTGCGATTTTCCAACCGCATCGTTATAGTCGGACACTGGCATTTTTATTAGACTTTGCCCAATCCTTTAGCTATGCAGATTTAGTTGTTATTAGTGATATTTACAGTGCAGGCGAACCGAACTTGGGTCAGATTAATGCTCAGCAACTAGTAGATTTGATTGCTACTTATCACCCGCAGGTGACTTATCAACCTTCTTTGGAGTCAGTCTCCCAGTATCTAACACAAACACTGCGTCCAGGAGATCTTGCTCTGTTCCTGGGAGCCGGAAATTTGAATCAGGTGATTCCAGAAGTCATAACCTCGATTCGCCAAACAAATTGCCAGACAAATCCAAAAGGAGGGGGAAATGAAGAGCAGGAGAGACTAACATGAATTCGCCATCTAGTAAAGCCCGCACTTCTCCCTTGATTGTGACTACCGATAAAGATGATTTTATTGCAGGTAAGTTGATTTATTTACCTAACACCAATTGTCAGCTTAAGTCCCAGCTTTCTCTGGCAACACTCACGTCCTTTCGGGTTGGAGGTCCAGCTGAATGGTATGTTGCTCCCCAGAATTTAGAAGCGCTAAAAGCAAGCTTTGAGTGGGCTAAAACCCATGGATTAGAGGTGATGCTGCTGGGGGCTGGTTCTAACTTACTGGTGAGCGATCGCGGTCTACCAGGCTTAGTCATTGGCACTCGCCATCTCCGCCACACCGAATTCAACTCTGATACAGGTCAGGTAACAGCTGCCGCCGGAGAACCTCTACCTCGTCTCGCCTGGCAAGCAGCTGCGCGGGGATGGCAAGGATTGGAGTGGGCTGTTGGGATTCCTGGCAGTGTTGGCGGCGCTGTGGTCATGAATGCGGGTGCCCACAAAAGCTGTGTGGCTGATATGTTGGTGAACACTCAAGTTCTTTCACCCTCTGGAACCCTAGAAACTCTCACTCCTCAACAACTAGGCTATAGCTACCGTACTTCATTACTCCAAGGAAGCCAAAACCTAGTTACCCAGGCAAGCTTCCAACTGCAACCTGGAAGCGATCCAGAGCTTGTTTTGGCGACTACAAGCCAACACCTAGAACAGCGGCGGACGACTCAGCCTTATCATCTACCCAGCTGTGGCAGTGTTTTCCGCAATCCAAAGCCCTACAAAGCAGGCTGGTTAATTGAGCAAATAGGGCTTAAAGGTTATCAAATCGGGGGAGCACAAGTGGCACCACGCCACGCCAACTTTATTCTTAACTGCGGCGGAGCAACAGCTAGTGATATTTTCCAATTGATTAATTATATCCAGCAGCAGGTTGAACAGCGTTGGGCTATTTTGTTGGAGCCAGAAGTCAGAATTTTAGGAGAGTTTGATTGAAAGGGGACAGACAGGGGTAAGAGAGGGATTTCTGTATGGCATCTATAATTTAATGGAACTTTCATTTAATTAACACCCGGTCAACTAGTTATGACACAAGGAAAGGGATTTGGCTTTGGTCTAGGAAAAATGAAAGAACTAGCCGATGCCTTTAAAAAGGCTCAGCAGGTTCAAGAAGGCGCAAAAAAACTCCAAGAAGAATTGGAGCAAATGGAGATTTCTGGAGAGGCTGGTGGTGGTCTAGTTAAGGTAATTCTTAGTGGCAACCAGGAACCTCGTCGGGTGGAAATTTCCCCGGATGCACTAGGAGAGGGAGTAGAAGTGCTTGCCGATCTGGTGACAGCAGCAATGAAAGATGCTTATAACAAGTCCACAATGACCATGCGGGAGCGAATGGAAGAACTGACAAGTGGATTAGAGCTTCCTGGGATGTAAAAAGGCGTTGTGCGCGTACACCTTTAATGTCGGCGTAGCGATCGCTCTTGTTCTTGTTGAAGCTCGGGGGAAGGCAAAAGGCAAAAGCTCACAACTTTTGTCTGACCGCCTTTAATAGTAGTTTTGAGTGTTGAGTTTCTAATTTTGAGTTAAAGAAGTGATTTATAGCACATGATGCATCGCTCATGCGTTTGAAACAATTCTTTTAGTAGGATTAATACTCCACTCATGGTTTATAGCTTATTCTTTAACTCATTTTTAGAACTTAAAACTATTCATTAGGTGCCTTGTTGAGGAGTGATGTGGATGCCTTACAAGCTTTTATTTGTTTGCCTTGGTAACATCTGCCGTTCGCCAGCAGCAGAGAATATTATGAATCATCTCATTTCCCAAGCAAACCTGAGTGAGCAAATCATCTGCGACTCTGCTGGGACAGCTGGCTATCACATTGGTAGTCCACCTGACGAGCGCATGACAATTACTGCGGCTGAGCAGCTAGGTATTAAACTGCGTGGTCAAGCTCGTCAGTTTAAAAAGTCGGACTTGGAAAACTTCGACTTAATTCTGGCTATGGATCGGGCTAACTATCAAGATATTCTTACTCTCGACCCCAGCGGACAGTACCGGAATAAAGTGCGCCTGATGTGCGACTTTTGCTCAAGATATCTTGTTAAGGAAGTCCCCGATCCCTACTACGGTGGTCCCGAAAACTTCAATCACGTCATCGATCTACTCCTCGATGCCTGTAATGGATTACTACAGCACGTGAGTGGGCAGTAGCAACTTTGGAGATTCCCTCTTAACCTCTTACCGCCTATTCCACCAAGCGATGCTTCATGGCAAAACAAACCAGTTCTGCTCTGTTACTAGTTTCAGTTTTCCTAAATAAGCTACTGACGTACTTTTCTACTGTCCGAGGACTGAGGTATAAATGAGTACCTATTTCTGCGTTAGAAAGACCATGAGTCAGCAACACTATAACTTCCCGTTCGCGCTGAGTTAGATTGAGCGGCAACTCAGGTTTTTCAGCATCATTTAAGAGGTGCGAATCTTCAGAGGACAGACGGTACTCAGATATCATCTGTGATCGCTCCAAAAGATTGCGAATTGCTGCTCCTAGCTCTTCTAACTCGAACGGCTTAGGTATATAGATATCTCCTCCAGACTCATAGCCTTGAATTCGTTCCTCAGTTTGGTTTCGTGATGTCAAAAAAATAACTGGTAATAAGCGGAACGCTGGGTGTTGCCGAACGTGGCGTACAAGCTCATAGCCGTTCAACTGCGGCATGACGATATCTGTCACCATCAAATGAGGATGGTGCGCCTCAACTATAGTCAGCGCTTCTCGACCATCAGCAGCCGTTAAGACGGAGTAGCCAGTCATTTCAAGATAATCGCTGATAGCCAGTCGAGTTCCCAAGTCGTCATCGGTAACAAGAATCGTCAAGGGCATGGATAATAGACGATTAGCATTTTTAACTGATAGCTGTATTAATGACTGCACTCTACAGCCACAAAATACATGAATATAACTTATTATATTACCGACAACTCTAGACGTAGGAAACTACAACAAGGTATAGAAATAGGTGTATCAGTGAATACAAACTTTCGAGATAGATGAAGTATCTTGCTGCGATACTGAGGTTAGTCGAATTGATGTCTCACTTGACACAAATATCACTAGTAACTACAGTTGTGGGTACGCATAGGCATTAGTGGTAGCGAGTCAGTGTTCGACCTTCGCTGTCAAGAGCGTAACTTCTATCTACAGCTAGGCACTTAACTAGAGTTTTTGACTTAATATAATTAATCTGAAGCTAAAATTAGACCTAGATGAGCGATAGCGATAAGAGTGAAGGCTACAAAATAGTCAGCGACAACCGTCAAGCCCGTTATTTGTATGAAATTCTCGAAACTTACGAAGCAGGAATTCAACTGACGGG
Organism: Chroococcidiopsidaceae cyanobacterium; assembly: GCA_041748755.1. GTDB lineage: Bacteria > Cyanobacteriota > Cyanobacteriia > Cyanobacteriales > Chroococcidiopsidaceae > JAHHHE01. Next base: position 5,470 of record JBGTCQ010000271.1, read on the forward strand.
GACTGAGGTTAAGTCAATCCGAGAAGGCAAGGTAAACCTGCAAGATGGGTATGCTTTGGTTCGTAATGGTGAAGCGTGGCTGATAAACCTACACATCTCCCCTTACAGTGGTAGCGGTCAGTATTTCAACCATGAACCACGCCGCACCCGCAAATTGCTGTTGCATCGACAAGAAATTCGTAAGCTAATTGGGAAGGTAGAACAGCAGGGCTTAACCTTAGTGCCTTTGAGAATGTACCTGAAGCGAGGATTAGTCAAAGTCAGTATAGCGCTTGGTAAAGGTAAAAAGCTCCACGACAAGCGAGAAGATATGAAGCGACGTCAAGATCAGCGCGATATCCAACGGGCGATGAAAAATTATTAAGTAATTGAATGTAATCAAAAGACAAAACTTATAAAATAGTTTTTGTAACCAACAATTTCTATTTCTCTAGTAAGATTCTAAAAAACCCTATGTTTATAGCCGAAGGTTGATTCTAATTGGGTCATCAACGGCTAAATTTATGGGGATATCAGATGTAACTTAGGAATTTTAAGCATGAAACGTTCTAACTTGTCTAAATTTGTTGGTGCTGGTGTTTTGACTCTAAGTATGGCAATTATGCCCTTGACTCTACCCGCCTCTGCTCAAACCGATACTACGTCTCCAGGTACAGGAGATGCTATGCAGAGTCCAGGTACAGGAGATGCTATGGGGACCGATGGAACCGCAGACGTAGCTGGTGAAGAGGGCGATCGCGATTTTGATTGGGGTTGGCTGGGATTACTTGGTTTAGGTGGATTGGCTGGTTTAGCAAAGCGTAGCGAACCTGTGCGTTATCAAGATCCTAACGTCGCTGGTACTACAACATACAGAGAATAACTCCCTTCTCTGCCTATAGTCATCTACCCAGGATGAATTAGGAATGGCATCGACGAACCTTTTACCCCAAATAGATCACAAAGCCTTAGGTTGAAATTCCTAAGGTTTCGTTTTTTTGACAAAATACGTGAAACTTGTGTACTTTAGGTAGCAAATCAGCCTTGGTTCACAACGTAGACTCGTACTTACTCTGATCCTTGAGCGGAGGACGGTAATAACTGGCAATTAAAGCTACCATCAGCCACCAAAGTGTATTAATTTCAGGGCGATACCAGACTGTATCCACTGTGTTGTGAGCAATTAGACCTAGTAGACTAGCGATCGCTCCAATCAACCAGAATCCCTCACGGTTGCCACTTGTCCGCAGCCGTTGTAGCTGTACCCACCCCTGATTAAATGTGACTATTAATATCCAGAGGAAAGTTGTTAAGCCAATTAAACCAGTTTCCACGGCAACTTCTAGGAAAATGGAATAAGCACTCAAAGCTGTATATTTTGGTTGCTGATAAAGGGGATAAACTTCGTTGAAAGCAGTGTTACCTGGACCAATTCCCAGAATCGGGCGATCGCGGATCATCTCAATTACAGCTAACCAAACATTGATCCGAAAGTTATTGCTACTATCTTCTCGACCAGCAAAGATACTGAAGACGCGGAGGCGTAACGGTTCGACGAACAGCATTCCTAGGATCAATAAACTCGCAGAACCAGCCACTACAATCGGTAATAGCCAGGTGCGCCAAAAGCGAGGCAAATATTCGCCCCACCAGTCCCGCAGTAAGAATACAAGCGCACCCAGGGCTACTACAAGTCCAATCCAGCCGCCACGACTGCCAGTGTAATACAAACAAGCTGAATTAATTACAAACATTGTCACCGCAAGAGCTTTGGGGACTTTGCGCTGCCAAACAAATATCGCCATTAGACTCAGGATGATTGCTGGCAATAGATAATCAGCTAAGAGGTTAGGATTCCCCAGGTAGCTAAAAACTCGTGTTTCCTCAGCCAAGGCAGATGTTGGATCATTCCAAGTTGCCAGCGCTTTTACACCAAAAAACTTTTGCCTAATTCCGTAAACACTGACAATTAGTGCTACATGAAGGTAGAGAGTGATTAGCCAAGAGCGGATGCGAGGCGATCGCATTATCCTTGCCGTCAGGGCAAACAGCATTAAATAAAGTGTCATCTTCAGCCAACCACTAAATGCTGCCATTTTTACCGGAGACAAAGCTGTTGCTACTGTCGTAATTCCCCAATAAACCAACAGCAGCAAATGAATTGGGGTTAACCCAGTCTTAGTCTCATCAGATAAAGTTAGCAGTAACCAAAAACTCGCACAGGCAAGCAGCAATACGCCTACAAGTGTATTCGATACAAAAGGAGCCAGAGCAAATACAAGGCTGACTAACACAGCCGAAAGCTCTTCCGCCCATTGCATCAGCCAACTGCTTTGCCGCCAAGAGCTTAGTAACCCCACAAAGTTTCGGTGGAGGTAGCTTGCGCCTTTAAACTCTTGAGGCACATAGGATAGAGTAAATCTTTGCCACGAATTCATACTGGAAGTCTCCGGGGGTGTTAGGTTTTGGGTATTAGTCAGCGCTAGAATTAAAAAATTACTTTTGTTCTGGACCCACTCGCCTTGCTGATAGCTCATTATCCGCAAAAATGTACCCCTATCTACTGCTAGAGATTCTCCTTCCCTGCCTCCAACTGGGGCAAGCTCACTACATAGCGGTATCCTGACTCTGCTGTTCCCTGAACTGAGATTTGTCCGCCGTGCAATTTTGCCAAATGATAGCTAAGCAACAGACGTAGGCTTTCACAAGAGCGGTAAAGCCGCTCTTTATCCGCTGAAACATCCTTACTATCAGGGTGAACCAGTTCTGACTCGGATTTAGCAGCATCTGAACTCAAAAGGCTCAATTCTAGCGGCTGGGCATTTTGTACAGGTAACGTAGTTAGTTCTGCCCACTCGGAGTAAAGCTGATAATTCATCGCCGATGGGTTGATCTCGGTTGGAGCCGCTACTTCTGGGTAATTAGAGCTATCCAACACTGGTAACTGCTCAAAGCAGGGATCAATCTGAGTCAAACCCGTCCCTAGCCAAGGATGGGAAACTGAAACGGTAAAGTTTATTCTGTCACCTTTGTGCGAGACATGAAGATGAATGACACTACCAGTAGTAGCGGCTTGAATCACACTGAAAACTAGATGATACAGCAGGTGCCTAACCTTATCTTTATCCAAAACCCACATACGACTGTGTTCCGGTTCCAGTGACAGGCGAATTTGTTGCTCTCGCCGTTGGGCTGTGTCGGATAAGGTATTGATTGCTTGTTGGCACAGCATCTCAACATCAACAGAAGTCAAATTGAGGGCACGAGTACTTTCCTCTGCTCCCAGTTCTGAAATTTCATTTACCATTGAGAGCAAGTGTTGACCACTATTTTGAATAATTTCAATATATTCTTTCTGCTTACTTGTCAAAGGACCATAAATCTCGCGCCCCACGACGTTAGCCATCCCTAAAACAGATGTCAGGGGTGTCCGCAGTTCTTGCGTTAGCTGCGCTAGTAGTTCTAGTTTGACCTGGATAATGAAAAGTGAGTCTTTATTTGTCTGAGGAGTACTGTTGACTTCCTGGGGACTACTGTTAGTTAGAGGCAAGGTAGGGGCTGGAAAGGGAGTGCTAGAATTTATTGTTTTTAGTAGTCGGTTCCGTTCAAATTCACTCATGCTCCAGCTGGCTAGGAGTTCTAAAAACTTGATGTCTTTGATTGTAAAGGTGCGCGGCTGTAAATCCATCACGGCGATCGCACCCAAACAATTTCCCGAAAAATCCATTAGCGGCACTCCTAAATAAGCACGAATCCCATAACGCTGCACCAACAGGCTTTTAGCAAAATCTGGCTCATTTTGAGCATCACTAATTGCCAGAAATCGCTGATTTTCAACCACATGCGTGCAGAAAGATTCATCACTTGCCAGTGAGCGTGTAGTTGCCAACTGATTCATCAGTCCCAACCGCGATAAACCCACTGCTGACTTGAACCAGTGACAGTTGTGATCTATAAATCCCAAAATGCAAATCGGCACAGCCAAAAAGTCAGCAGCCGTCTGAGTCGCAGCTTCAAAAACTGGGATTGTCTCCGCTTCTAGCAAACCCAACTCCAACAATGCCTTGAGGCGGAGTTCCCCTATTGATTCTGTCTCAGAATTCAGTTGGTATGACCTGTTTTCAACCACCATTACTGCCCCTACCTTGGATACGTGTTCAACAATATGGATTTCATCTAACTGCCAACCCCTGTTTCAGAGTTATCTATATACTTCTAAGATTCCCGAAGTTGAGCCAAGACAAACAATTAGGCGCAGAAATATTTCTCAGCACCAAGAAAGGAGTGAGGGACGCGGGCTAATTCTTTTCTTCCCTAGAGCAAGCGCACTCGTAGCACTCCTAGTTCAGTCAGCTATCAAGTACCCGCCGTACTAACCCAGGCAGGGTGAGCTAATAAAGAAGCAATCACTCTTACTCCGCGTAGCTGATTTGAAAGGGGTAAGTGACCTTTTGGCGCGGTGAGGTTCCATGTAAACCCATCAGGATAACGAGTCCAGTTATTATCGGTTTTCCAACCAATTTTCGGCCAGAATTTTTCCCAATTTTTTCCCAATGAAAGCCAGGTTTCTCGCTGACTTGAAAAGCCAAATTTGCCCTCTGAGTAGACTAACCACAGGGTATTAATGGTTTGGAGGTCGGTAATGGTAAAGTTTTTAACCTCAGTAAAATATAGCCATTTTCTTTGCACTGCCTCTGGCCCTGCTAATTCGCATAATTTTTGCAGAGTCATCCGATCCGCTGCTTGAAAGTCTTGGGACGTAAGCAGCTGTTGCAAATGCCTGTAATCAATGCTGCGCTCTGAGTTCAGAGGGACAATACCAATAGGAAAATAAGTATCAAGGAATTCTTTCGCTACGGGAGAATTTGCGTTATGGATTACTTGGTAAGCATTGCCATCAACCCAGGTAGGTGGCTTAGAGCGGCGTTGCAGGAGAAATTCCATTAAGACAGCCTCGCCCGCGTTGCCGAGTGTAGCGAGCTTTTGGATCAACTGCTGTTGGACTTTTTCAGACTCATCTGTTAACTGCGAGCGGATAGCAGAAAAGTCAATGTCCTGCTGTTGTGAATTAGCAGGAGCTACGTTGAAATCAATTGTGTCTGAGGCGGTATTTGGATCAGTCATGCCCTCGTAGGGATGTGCGGTTAAGGGACTGATCATTAATTTAACGCTACAAAGTGTGCGTTAGCTCACAGCAAGCGGAGTCATCGCTCTTGTTGCTCAAGCGATCGCCAATCAAACGTCCCCATCAGCCAATCGCGCCAATTTGATTTTAAGGATGATTCATAAAAAAGTTCGCTCAGACTGTTTTCAGACGAGTGAAATCTGATAGCCTTCCGAGGTAAGGATTATATAAATCCAAAATTTAAAAAATGCCGCTTGGCATCTTTGCTGTGTGACGCTCAGGAGTGTTTGTAAATGTACGAGAAGATTACCCCCCCCGATACAGGTTCCCAGATCACCTTCAAAAATAGTGAACCAATTGTTCCTGATAAGCCGATCATTCCTTTTATTCGCGGTGACGGCACTGGTGTCGATATCTGGCCCGCTACCCAAAAAGTAATCGATGCTGCTGTCCAAACAGCTTACGAGGGACGGCAAATCAGCTGGTTCAAGGTGTATGCCGGGGATGAAGCCTGTGAGCAGTACGGTACATACCAATATCTGCCTCAAGACACGCTACAGGCGATTAAAGAATACGGTGTGGCGATCAAAGGGCCACTAACCACACCAGTAGGGGGCGGAATTCGATCGCTGAATGTTGCTCTAAGGCAGATTAACGATTTGTACACTTGTGTACGTCCCTGCCGCTATTACCCAGGAACCCCATCGCCCCACAAAAACCCAGAAAAACTAGATGTAATTATCTATCGGGAAAATACGGAAGATATTTATCTGGGAATTGAGTGGCGACAAGGCAGCGAAATCGGCGATCGCTTAATTCATCTGCTCAACAACGAACTTATCCCCGCTACCCCGGAACATGGCACGAAGCGCATTCCCCTTGATTCTGGCATCGGCATCAAACCGATTAGTAAGCACGGTTCCCAGCGGTTAGTACGTCGTGCGATTAAACACGCCCTAAGACTCCCCAAGCCTAAGCAAATGGTGACTTTGGTACATAAGGGGAACATTATGAAATACACCGAAGGAGCTTTCCGGGATTGGGGTTACGAACTTGCGATTACTGAGTTTCGGGATGAATGCGTAACTGAGCGTGAATCTTGGATTCTCAGTAATAAAGAGCATGATCCAGGCATCACCTTAGAAGAAAATGCGCGGCAGATTGAACCAGGCTACAACGCCTTGACAGCAGAGAAGCAAGCCCAAATAGCCCAAGAAGTCGAAAACGTGCTGAACGACATCTGGACAACTCATGGAAATAAGCAGTGGCAAGACAAGGTGATGGTGAATGACCGCATTGCCGACAGTATTTTTCAACAGCTCCAGACGCGCCCGGATGAATACTCAATTCTCGCTACGATGAACCTGAACGGAGATTATTTGTCGGATGCTGCTGCCGCAATTGTTGGCGGACTGGGTATGGGTCCTGGCGCTAATATTGGGGATGAATGTGCAATCTTTGAAGCTACTCACGGTACTGCGCCCAAACACGCTGGACTGGATCGCGTTAATCCTGGATCTGTGATTTTGTCTGGTGTGATGATGCTGGAGTATATGGGTTGGCAAGAGGCAGCTGATTTAATTAAACAGGGAATTGGGGCGGCGATCGCCAATCAACAAGTTACCTACGACTTAGCCCGATTAATGGAGCCACCAGTAGAACCGCTAAAGTGTTCCGAATTTGCCGAGGCGATTATCAAACATTTTCATCGTTAGGGGAACTCGTGACAGGCAGGGGAATTAGGGCAACCCAATGAGAGGCTTGATTAGAGGCAGCAACTGACTACAGGCAACCGCTAGTTTTGCAGTATCAGTCAGGGCGGCGATCAGTAGCGTTTGTTTCTTAGAGTTGCGAGGGTGGGAATAGCCTGCCTCTACTAGACTTTTTGCGTAAGTGCCTTGAACTAAAGTTCAGGCTGAAAGCTAAAACCCGTTAAAACGGGTTGAATACTCTGTCTAGTGAGCTTTAGCTTACTTAAGCTATTAGCCCGAAATTTATTTCAGGGCTGACTTTTACCGGGTTGATCGCATCACATCATCTAAAATTTGAAACTAATGGATGTGTGGGCGGGGTTTTCTCGCCCTTCCGCAGCAATGCAACACAACGCATAAGCAATGACAGGCGATGCGATCGCATTGTGACCCGATACATAAGGATTGTGACTGATCACATAAGGATTGCGACGCGACACAATCGCATTGTGACTCATCGCATAAGGATTGCGATCGCACGCAATTGAATTGTGACCTCACACAAAAGCATTGCGACTCATCGCATAAGGATTGTGGGGCAAAGTTGAATTTGGTGATGTGTAGGAGCGATCGTGTGGACACAAGTCGTTAGGGAAACTCCTCAAGAGAGGCAGAGGGACATCTACGTAAAAACAGCGACTCTCAGCGACCACGAGCAGCCCGTATCAATAGCAATCCGCCTGCCGCAAAACCAAATATAGCTGGCAACCATGCTGCCATCCAAGGAGAAAGAAAACCTGACAGACCTAGCGCACCACTAACAACACGGAGTATGTAGTAACTAAAAATAACGATAAGGCAGATGCCAAAACTTGTCCCCCGACCAGTGCGTTGTGGTTTACTTCCTAAAGTTGCTCCAACTAAGCCAAAGACAACACATACAAATGGAAAAGCAATTTTTTCTTGGATGCGAACTTCAAGCTTACGAATTTTTTTGTCATCACCACTTCGACGGGTTTTCTCTAGTTGTTCCAGAGAATCAGCAATATTCATCTCATCGTAATCTCGCCCTTTCTCTGCCACATCTAATGGTGTCCGAGGCAACTGCAACTGTTGGTGTTCAAACCGCAAAATGTTGCGGTAGGTACTATCTGGAGCAACTAAATAAATAGTGCCATTGAAAAAATCCCAAGTATTTTGGACTGGATTCCACATGGCTGAATCTGCTACCACGATTTGATTCACACCTTCTTTAGAACGATCCACAATGGTTAAGCCTTTCATCCGCTCACCATCAAACTGATCGGCATAAAATAAGCGTGTAAGTACATTTGTCTCATCACCATCCGGCTGTTTAACTTCTTGATATTCAGGATAAAAGATGTTGCGATCTTGAAATGTTGGCTTTTCTTCCTTCAGCGCTCGCTCTAAGGTGAGGGTAGCCTGGTAGTTTGCCGCTGGTACAAATTGCTCGTTAAACAAAAACGTGATCCCCGTAACGAGAAAGCTGAGGATAACGGCAGGTAGCACCAGCCGATAGATACTTACTCCACAGCTACGTAGGGCGATTAATTCGCTGTCGCTAGAAAGACGACTATAGGTCATCAAGGTAGTTAGCAGCGTGGACATTGGGAAAGCTAAGACAACGAAATAGGGCAACTGCAACAAAAAAACATTCAAGGCGATCTCTATAGGCAGTCCAGACTCCACTACTTTCCGCACCAGATCAAACACAGCGCCAACTGACACTGCAATAGAAGAAAACGCTCCTACACCAAATAAAAATGGCATAAGTAGTTGGGCGGCAATGTAGCGATCCATAACCGAAGGCATGACCAACGGTTTTAAAGACTTAAAAGACTTGTAGCTACCTGATGTCATTAAAATAGGGGCTAGGGGTTAGGGACTAGAGGCTAGGGAAGAAAGAGGGTTTAGATAAAGCGAATAACGCAAGCTTATGACGACAAATCAACCCCTCTAGTCGCTACTAAAGCTGGAAATTATCACCCAAGTAGTATTGCCGTACTAAGGGGTTATTGTATAGTTCTTCGGAACTACCAGAAGCGAGGATTTGCCCATCGCGCATAATATAGGCTCGATCAGTGATCGCCAGGGTTTCTCGGACGTTGTGATCTGTAATTAAAATACCAATGTGGCGATCGCGCAATCTTTGCACCATAGCCTGAATTTCCGCTACTGCGATCGGATCAACACCAGCAAACGGTTCATCCAACAGTAAAAACTTTGGTCCCTCACGTCCAGATGCTAAAGCTCTCGCCAGTTCTGTCCGTCGTCGCTCTCCGCCAGAAACCTGAATTCCTTTTGTTTCAGCCACTTTTTCTAAGCGAAACTCCTGTAGTAGGGCATTCAAACGTGCTTGCCACTCGCGCCGTGGTACTTTAGTTTGCTCCAACACTAGCAAGATATTGTCCTGGACACTTAGCTGACGAAAAATACTAGGTTCTTGTGCCAGATATCCAATTCCTAACCGTGCTCGTTTGTGTACAGGCAGTGCAGTAATATCTTTGTCATTCAGCCACACTCTGCCTTGATTTGGTTTTTCTAAACCTGTTGCTATGTAAAATGTCGTCGTTTTCCCAGCTCCATTGGGACCCAGCAGCCCTACAACTTCCCCCTGAGCGACAGATACGCTAACACGATTGACAATGATCCGCTTTCCGTAAGACTTGTGAATATTCTCCAAAAAAATTTTCATTTGAAAAGCTTTTAGCTGTTAGACCGTTAGCAATTAGCTGCTCGCGTTAGCTTCCTGTCCTGCCTCTACATATTGCAACAAATTGGGATGAATCTTAACACTTCCCGATAAACAGGAACTATTTAAAGCTAATTGCTAATCGCCGTTCTATGGTTCAGGAGCGGCTGGCGCAGTCACTGGGGTAACGGATGCTGGATTGGAGTTTAAGGGAGGTATTGTTGGTGCTTGTGATGGGTTGGGGACACTATTGGGGTCGGCAACAATATAAATTGATTCTACTTGTGTGCCAGCCTTGGGTGTGGCGATGAATCGCCCTTCATCAATTAGGTATGTCACCGACTCACCCCGAATACTATTGCCTTGTTGTAAAACATAAACATCGCCATTTAGAACCATTCGGCGCTCACGGCTAAAGTATTGTGCTTGAGCAGAGGTAGCCTGAATCTGGCGGGCGGGGTAAGAGAGTTGCACGTTACCACGAGCGGTGAAAACTCCGGTTTGGGAATTGGCTTCTTGCACGTCAGAGTTGATGGTGAGGGCGCGTCCATCACCAGGTGTTTGCCCTTTAGCACTTTGCAAAGTAGTGGTAAAAGTAATCGCGCTCACTAAGGTAGCCGGCAGCACCAAGACACCAAAGCAACGCAGCCAAAAACGGGGTAATGAAGAGCAGGGCATCATGGGTTGTACGAAAGCTAATAAAGTCAAAAACAATAGCAGTGCCAGAATTCTTAAACAGAGGCACTTAGATAAATTACTGTAATTAGTTTAACTAACTTGACTGTTTCCCTTTCTGATAAGTTTCAGCACTTAGACACTAGTTTAAATAATTTGTCAATTTAATTCTTCGGCAGCAGGTACAATTCTGGGCAACTGCAAGGGTGGAGCATCACTAGGCATTGCACCAGTAGTGACTATCCAATCACTAATCTTCTCTGGCCCTGCTTGTTGCAGTACCGTTAGCATTGCCGCACTAGAAGTCAATAACTCTTCAACATCTATGCCAGCATAAGTAGCTGGATAACGTTGTAACCGATTAATTCCCTCTCCGAGCAGAATCACAGCACCCCGCCAGTTAGAGTTACCGAGATGGTAAAGCGCTACAGCGATTTGCAGGATTCCTTGATAAAAAGTTTTTTGCGGTTCTGTAGCATCCATCCACAGAGCTTCCAAGGTGTCGTGACAGGCGTAGAATTGCTGGGAATTAAACTGCTCTACACCCCGCCAGAATTCCTGAGGCACCGCTTCAATCATCCCATGCTTTCTCGCACAGCTTTGATTTCTTCTAGCGGAATTTCTTGCTTGTCACCAGCAAACTCGTTATCTGGTGTCAAAAACAGCATACAGTGGCATTCTTTGCGCTCTCGCATTGGCACACACGGGCAGTTCCAAAACGTGGCGTGTACCTCTGCTGGTTTGTCTTCGTAGTGACGGCAAGGACATAAAGGGGAGCCAAGGTCGTCTTTGTGTTTGGCAAGCCCTTCAATGACCACAGCAGTCACTGAGGGTTCAACGCAGAAGTATGTACCGGTACGCTTGGCATAGGTTTGGGAAAACTGCCACATTGCTTCCAGGTTTTTATCGCTAGATAATTTGCCGTTATTTGCTGATTGCATAAAATCAAATGATTAAAAGAAATGTTTTTTGCATTTTAGCTTAGATACTGAATCCCACGCGATCTGCCTTTGGCATCGCGCCGATCGCACCCAAGCGGTTTCCGCTCCTGACAACAATCATGAACCAGAATTAAAATCTCGCCAGAGAGTGGTTGAGACTCGTACATGAATTCTAGAATCTCATCAATGAGTGATTGCGACTCGTAAACGAGGAGCAAAATCTCGCCAGAGAGTTATAAAGACTGGTACATAAGGATCAGAACCTCGTCGATGACTCTTTAACCTTCATGCGTGAGTCTTAGAACCTCGTCAATGAGTAGTTGAGACTCGTGGATAAGTATTGGAATCTCGCTGATGAGTAGTTGAAACTCGTGAATGAGTCCTAGAACCTCGTCAATGACTCCTTAAGCCTCTTGCGTGAGTCGCACAGCTTGATTGAAAGATAGAGGTTTTTTCGTAGTGACCTACCCCAAGTAGCGATCGCGGGGATTAACAACTGCATCAGGGCAATCTTTCACTCCTTACTCAGTAATTACTAATGACTAAGGGTTTTTGCAGTTGGAGTTGTAACGATTGCTCAGTTTGAATTACAAAACCTGGGTAATTTTGATTCACTAATTCTGGCTGAGGGGATGAAACGGTTGGCCACAGTACCCAACGGCTACCTGTAGGAAGGGTGTTGAGACTGACAGGGTTTTGACTAAGCCAGAGCAGGGGAAATTTGGGTGGGTTGTTGGTACTGGGATCTTCCCCAGCTTCGGTTGCTGCCAAGGCTTCTAGTACAACGCGATCGCCCTGTACTAAACCTGTAAGCGCTGTCCAGAGTTTCACATTCAACTGCTGCCGTTGAGCGTAGAAGTACAAAGAAGCAGCTGCAATCACCGCTTGTTCAAAGTCCTCAGACTGCCAAGTTCCGGCGCTATCTAGGCAGATGACGATTTCTTGGACCCCAGTAATAACCTCCAATTCCCGCACTCGTAATTGTCCGTAGCGGGCGCTAGTCCGCCAGTGAATTAGACGAGTTGGATCTCCAATGCGGTAGGGACGTAGCGATCGCGTTAGCCCTTCTGTTGCTGTCTGAGAACGCCGCTCTTGGCTATAAAACTGAGCGCTATCTTCTTGTCCCATTTCATCTACCAAAGGACAGGTTGCCAGAGGTAACACTGTAGGATAAACAATTGCCTTTGCGGGGACATCTCGGCGACGACTGCACCAGAACAAGCCCAGCGGTGCTGCTGTCCTTAGCTGCACAGTATGCCAACGGTAGACACCCCGGCGTTGAGTGGAATGGTAGTAAACCCACTTATAACTATCATTAGGTTGAATAATTTCTATTGGCGTTTGCACAGGTTGACCCAAAACGAAGGGAAGCAAATCTTGGACTTGCAACAAAGTCTTGGGTTGTGTTGTTTGATTTGCAATCTGTAGTTCAATAGTCAGTTGGTCGCCGGCACTGACTGGCTGAATCGAGTTACGGCGGATATTAAGACCTAAGAGTACTCGTGCTGGCAGGACAGCTGCCAATCCCAACAGGGCAAAACTCACGCCACTTAAAACATACAACCACCCAGCCATTGTGTTGATGGCGGCTCCAAAAAAACAGAGGGCGATTCCTCCCAGCAACCAGCCACTGTAGGCAGGTGTAACCCAGCGATTCTCTAGCCAGTTAGCAATTTGTTCGTTGATTCCCATGTAGACAGTTCTAACTGCCAAAACGCAAAAACACCAAGAGTTTTAGTAATCTTGGTGTTTTTGTTAACTTTTTAGCACTCGTTAGCGCTTAACTAACTTTTTCGCCATTTTCCGTAACCGAATTGACTTAGGCGTTACTTCCACCAATTCATCGGGTCCAATGTACTCTAAAGCACGCTCTAGACTCATTTCCACTGGTGCTTGCATCTGCGCCAACTCCTCACCGCCAGAAGCACGATGGTTAGTCAGCTGTTTAGTCTTGCAAACGTTGAGTTCCAAGTCTTGAGAGCGGTTGTTCTCTCCAACTATCATCCCCCGATAAACTTTGGTGCCAGGATGAATAAAGAATACACCTCTATCTTCCGCATTCTTCATCGCGTAGAAGGTAGCTACACCTTCTTCAAAGGAAATCAAAACTCCGTTACGGCGGGCTTCAATTTCTCCACTGAGCGGACGGTAATCAAGAAAGCTGTGGTTCATGATGCCATCGCCCTTTGTTAGGCGCATGAATTCACCCCGGAAGCCAACTAGACCACGAGCGGGAATCACAAATTCTATTTGGGTACGTCCATTGCCACCAACCAGCATATCTTGCATTTCGCCGCGACGTTGACCTAGCCGTTCAATGCAACTGCCGACACCATCTTCAGGAACATCTAATACTAGACACTCGTAAGGTTCGCATGGTTGACCGTTAACTTCCCGATAAATTACCTGTGGCTGAGATGCTTGAAACTCGTAGCCTTCGCGCCGCATCGTTTCAATTAAGATGCCCAAGTGCAGTTCACCGCGACCAGAAACCAGGAATTTTTCCGGCGAGTCGGTTTCTTCCACACGCAAAGCAACGTTGGTTTCTAGTTCGCGGAACAGGCGATCGCGTACTTGCCGTGATGTCACCAATTTGCCTTCTTGTCCAGCAAACGGCGAATCATTCACCGAGAATGTCATCTGCAACGTTGGCTCATCTACCTTGATTAGTGGTAGTGCCTGCGGTTCATTTGGGCAAGTAATCGTCTCGCCAATATTCGCCCCAGCAAAACCAGCCACTGCCACAATGTTGCCAGCTGAAGCTTCTTCCATGTCAATTCGCTTCAACCCATCAAACCCCATCAACTTAGTGATTTTGGCTTTGACCATCTCACCAGTTTCTGTGATCAAAGCGGCTTGCTGACCCATGCGAATCACACCGTTGTGAATTTTGCCAATCACAATCCGACCCACATAGTCAGAATAGTCTAGGGTTGTGACTTGTAGTTGTAGCGGTTTGTTAGGATCGCCTACAGGTGGCGGTACATGACGCAGGATGGCTTCAAATAGAGGTTGCATATCCACCGCTTCTGCGTCCATAGCTTCTTTGGCATAGCCATCTAGTCCAGAGGCAAACAGATAAGGGAACTCGCACTGGTCATCATCTGCACCGAGTTCTAGGAACAAATCCAATACTTTATCTACAGCACTGTGGGGATCAGCACGGGGTCGGTCGATTTTATTTACTACAACAATGGGGCGTAGTCCCTTTTCCAGGGCTTTCTTCAGCACAAATCGAGTCTGAGGCATGGGGCCTTCGTTAGCATCCACAATCAGGATGCAGCCATCTACCATGCCTAGTACGCGCTCTACTTCACCGCCAAAGTCAGCGTGACCAGGAGTATCAACAATATTGATCAGGGTTTCTTTGTAGTGAACCGCTGTGTTTTTGGAAAGAATTGTAATCCCCCGCTCCCGTTCCAAGGCATTGGAGTCCATGACACAATCAGGAACGTCTTCCCCTTCGCGGAAGATGCCGGATTGTTTGAGCAGGGCATCAACGAGGGTAGTTTTGCCGTGATCGACGTGAGCGATAATTGCGACGTTGCGAATTGGGAGAGACATAGTGTCAGGACTGAGGACTTTTTATACAGGTTGGGAAATTCATTAACAGAATTTTTGTTATAATCCGACTCTGTAACGAATACTTCATAATTTTAGCTTAATTACAGCAAAACAGCTGGCTACTTTAGGCGAGTACTTTGTTTCCTGCTGATATGAATGTAGTAACAACAAGCTGCTTCACGCCTACGCACTGCCTCTGAAAAAATGCAATTATCAGTTTTAAGTTAATTATGAAGTAAATAATCCCTAAAGAAACTACTATCTGGGGAACATCAGTTTAGTAATTAAGCAGACACTAAAAATAGTTCATAGAATGTATTATGCTCAACCATACAGAGTGTAGCAATCATTGAATTGCTTATAGTCAGGCTAATGCTGAGTTAATGTCTAAACTTTAAGAACCTACTGCTGTTCACTGCCGTAAAGTTGGTAGTTACGGTTGAGCCTATGCATGAAAGAATCTTTGACCTCCAAGCCTATACACAGTTCTCTGACCATTCAGCCAGAGTTACTCAAGTTGCGATAACAGATAACTCCAGCATTGCAGTCTGGGCGATTCAACCTGGACAAGAAGTTAAAGCTCATTTTCACCCTAGTGGACAGGACACATGGGTAATGCTGCAAGGGAGACTGACTTATTATCTAGGAAATGGTCAGCGCCAAACACTAAGTGCGGGTCAATGTGCTCTTGCAGATCAATCTCAGATTCACGGAGCAGTGAATGAGGATAAAGAAAATGCTGTGTTTGTTTCTATCTATTCAGCTTCTAAGATTGGGTATACCAAAGCATCGCCTTAGCTTGACTTTATCAATGTGGTCGGATGGCATGTATATAGGCACATAATGGCTAAAACTCTAATAAATTGGTGATTGAACGCCTAAATCCCCCTTGACTTAGTGCCATGTGGTTGCAGCATGTCTCTGGCATCTAAATAAATACTCCGCAACTCCTAGACTGCTGCCTGGGAGAGCGTGAAGTTAATCATAGTTAACTCTTATAGTAGGATAGAATTAGATACTGCATAGTAGCAAAAATGTCAGTAGAAAAACTATCAGTTTCTTTGCCAACGTCTGTGGTTCTGTTTCTTGAAACTTACAAAAGCACCCACCAGTACAAATCTTGTTCTTATGTAATTGAGCTAGCGTTGCGTCTGTTGCAGGAGAAAGATCTAGAAGATGCTTACACTCAAGCAAACGAGGAAATTGGTGCAGAGTGGGAGGTAACTTCTGCGGATGGGTTAAGTGATGAAACGTGGTGAGATTTACTACGCTAACCTTAGTCCCACTTTTGGCTCTAGGATGGACAAACACCGCCCGTGCTAGTAGTAAGGAATGATGCTAGTAACCGAGTTGCTGACACTGTAACGATTCTGCAAATTACGTCTAACGTCAGTCGTGTTTATCCATTTGAGGTTCTGCTTGAGCTAGAAGAAGGCGGTTTACCCAAGTCTTCTAAAGTTCAAACTCATCAGATTTGGACTATCTCTAAGCAACGAATCAGTGGAGGAATGCCGGGGAGTTTGAGTGAGGAGAAGATGCAATTTGTAGATGCTGCTATTAGGTTACATCTGGTGCTGTAAGTTTTAACTTCCAATAGTTACAGCAGTTAGTGACAATTTGCACTCGACGGGTGATGGAAAGTAATCGCATTTCCATTAAGCTACCCTTATTTTAAAAGTAGAAATATTTAGTAATGAATGTCAAGAAGCGAGAATTCTACGTCATTATTAAACGAGATGAAGATGGTTATTATATTGGGGAAGTACCTCAACTCAAAGCCTGTTATAGCCAGGGCGAAACTATTGATGAGTTGATGGCAAATATTAAAGAAGTTATTGAACTATCTTTGGAAGAAGAGGGTGATGAAAGCTTACCGGAGTTTGTAGGCATCCAAAAGGTAGTAATTTAATGCCAAGACTACCTATTTTGAAAGGCAATGCAGTTATTAATGCTTTTGGTAAAGTAGGCTTTCAAGTGATTCGACCTTTAGGTTTTAAAAAATGGCAAACGTTCGTTTAGAAGGCATTAACCGAAGATTTAATAATGTCACCGCTATTGAAAACATCAGTTTTGAAGTTCCTGATGGACAATTTTGGGTATTAGTTGGACCATCGGGTTGTGGCAAATCTACGGTGCTACGGACGATCGCAGGTTTGGAAACGGCAACAGCTGGTAATCTCTACATTGGGGATATTTTAGTTAACGATGTCCCGGCGCGGCAACGGGATGTAGCGATGGTGTTCCAAAATTACGCCTTATATCCTCACATGACGGTGGCAGAGAACATCGGCTTCGGATTGCAGATGCGGAAAGCTGCTCCTAAAACGATTCGAGAACGGGTAGAGACAGTGGCGCGATCGCTGGCGCTGGAACATCTCCTCGACCGCAAACCCAGGCAGCTATCTGGGGGACAGCAACAAAGAGTAGCATTAGGTAGAGCGATCGCACGTCAACCTAAAGTATTTTTACTCGATGAACCCCTATCTAACTTAGATGCCCAACTACGGGACGATACACGCGCTGAACTGAAACAGTTGCATCATCAACTAGGTATTACTACTATCTATGTCACGCATGATCAAGTAGAGGCGATGACATTGGCGGATCAGATTGTAGTGCTGAATCGAGGACAAATTCAGCAAATTGGCGCTCCTCAAAGTATTTATGCACGACCAAATAACCGGATGGTTGCTACTTTCTTAGGCAGTCCACCGATGAATATTCTACCTGTAACTTACACGAATCCTGGCTTTAATTTAGGTAGTCAATTTCTCCCCTGTCCAGCAGTGGTTAAGGACAAACTGCATCCAGTTGAGGGACAAGGCTTTGATTTAGGTATTCGTCCAGAGCATATTGGGATTGTAATCCAAGAGACACCTCATCTAATTGCTGAAATAAAGGTGGTAGAACCGCTGGGGAGGGAGACTTTGATTCGTGCTGTACTGGGAACGGGAGTTCAATTGAGTATTCAAGCGGCTGCTAATGTACGGATGCGTCCAGGCGATCGCTTATCTTTAGAACTCGACCTAGATCAGTTATTTGTATTTGACCCTAGCACGGGCGATACGCTATATCCCTAGTAGGCTGATCACAGCACCTTCTCCATGCAGATAAGGTGTTCATCTTGGTCTATCGGTGTATAGCCAAGTTTTCGGTATAGTCGCTGGGTTGGATTCTCCTTAAATACACTAAGGTATATGCGCCGCAGTTTTTTTGACCTAGCGATGTCCTCAATGTAATGAAGCAAGGCTGTGCCATACCCCTGACTGCGAAATGACGGTATGAGCTGAATTGTGTGCAGATAGAGATAGTCTTCCGCTTCTCGAATACAGAAAAAGCCGATAATCTCATCGTTTCTTTGCACCATTCTGTAGCGTTCTGGAAAGCGCGGTTCTTGCTGGTGAAGCTCCTCATTCCAGCCGATAGTGTGACTAATAATGTCATAAAAATTATCTCTAGTCAGCACTCGAATGAATGTCCCATGCACATCTGGAACGCAAGGGACAATAATAAAACTGCCTTCATCCAAGCCGTTTGTTGGCAGTGCGATCGCCTCCTGCTAAATCCATCTGTTTTTGATGTAACTGTTCCTGCAAATGATTTGGAGCAAATGCTCCATGCTCAGTGATAATTGCTTTAATTAATTCAGCTGGCGTGACATCAAACGCTGGGTTGTAAAACTCTACTCCAGCTGGGGTGAGAATTGTATCGCCAATAGTATAAATCTCAGCTGGATCACGCTCTTCGATGGGAATTTCGCTACCAGTTGCTATCGCAAAATCAACCGTCGAGAGGGGTGCAGCGACGAAGAAGGGAATATTATGAGCTTTGGCAACTAGGGCCAGACTATAGGTACCTATTTTATTAGCCGCATCACCATTAGCCGCAATGCGATCGGCACCCACTACTACGGCATCAATCAAACCACGCTGCATACAGTGAGCCGCCATGCTATCGGTAATTAGCGTGACTGGGATACCTTCTTGGACGCATTCCCAAGCGGTTAGTTTTGCACCCTGGAGGCGGGGACGGGTTTCATCGGCATAGACTCGTGCCAATCTTTGCTCTCGCCACGCAGAACGCACCACACCCAAGGCAGTACCATAGCCAGCAGTTGCCAACGCTCCAGCATTACAGTGAGTAAGAATACTTAGTTTTTCTGGGGTAGCTGGCAAGACTTCCAAACCATGATCGCCGATCGCTTGACAAGTTTGCAAATCTTCAGCATTGATTGTCTGAGCCGTTTTCAGTAAAACCTGTTTCAGTTGATCTACTGAACCAATAGTTTCGTATGCCGTTCTAAGCATCCGCGCGATCGCCCAAAACAAATTAACAGCTGTAGGACGAGTAGCGCCCAACATCTGGGCTATTTGTTCTAGCTGGATCAAGAATTGCTCTCGATCTTGAGTTTTAATCTCTCGCGCCCCCAGGTACATCCCATAGGCCGCTGCAACCCCAATCGCTGGCGCACCCCTGACAATCATAGTTTTAATTGCCTGAGCCATATCTTCCGAGCGATGGATTTCGACAAATGTATACTCGCTGGGTAACCGAGTTTGATCAATCAGTAGAACAGAGTCTTCGTACCAAATAACGGGATAAACTTGGGTATTTTGGGACATCATAAAAGCATTTGTAGCATAAATGGACAGGAACACAACCATGAAGGTTGATCGGATTGACCACTTTGTTCTCACCGTTCATGATATCAAGGCTACATGTGATTTTTATTCACGCATCCTGGGAATGGAAGTAGTCACATTTAGCAATGATCGTAAGGCACTGCAATTTGGACAACAAAAGATCAACCTACATCAAGTCGGACAAGAGTTTGAGCCAAAGGCTTTAAAACCTACTTCTGGTTCAGCAGACTTTTGTTTGATCACAGATATCCCTCTCAAGCAAGTAATAAATTACATTAGATTATCTGGCTATGAGATTGCAGATGCTCCAGTAAAGAGAACGGGAGCGATAGGCTGCATTGAATCTATTTATTTACGTGATCCTGACGGTAATCTGATCGAAATCTCAAACTATTAGGACTTACGCAGCCACCAACCCCTTAATCCACTTAAAGAGAGGGGCTATATAGCAAAAATGCCTGGCGAATAGAATTCGCGGCTACACGAACATAGACGCTTTGCGGCTTGCCGAAGGCTAGTCCGCGTAACGCGAGACTAGGCAAAGAAAAGAGTTTTGAGCCTGCGGAGGCAGGCTTTGTGTGTATAGCCCCAGACTTCAGTCTGAAGCCTTGTAAATAGCAGTATTACAATATATTTTATGTTTAATCGTAGTCGTCGCAATCTTGCTTATTTATTCGCCCTGTCAATGGGGAGTATCCTGATTCTCTTTGCTGGGATAGTCTATTACCGTCAAGTTCAGGATCAGCTTCAAGCTTTCGATCAAGCACTTTATCAAAAAAGTAAAATAATCGCATCTAGAGTTAAGTATTGGCATCATCGCACTCGTTGGCGGGCGAATCTGGAAGATGCACTGATTTTAGAAAGTAATAGACTGCCACTGGATAGTGAGATAGTATATGTCCGCTGGTATAACTCTCAAGGACGAATGGTGCAATTTTTCGGTGCTACTGTCTCAAGGCAATTACCACTGAACCTCGGCTTTCAAACCATTAAGACTGTTAAGAATCAAAAGGTATCTTCTCCAGAGAAATGGCTCCGGCAGGTTACGCTACCTGTCGTGCAAAATAATTTGGTGATTGGCTATCTCCAAATTGCTACCCTCCTCACACCTGTTCAAGAAAACTTAGCTCGGACGCGGCTATTTTTGTCGCTGGGTGTACCAGTGACACTAGGCTTAATTGGCTTTACAGGTTGGTTTCTGGGGGGAATTGCTATGCAACCAATCCGCCGCTCTTACGATCAACTGCAACGCTTCACGGCTGATGCTTCCCATGAATTACGGGCTCCTTTGGCTGCGGTTCTGAGCAATGCTCAAGTCGGATTACTGTCTCCCGTCAATGCTGGGTACGAACAGCGGCAGCGCTTGGAGAATATTGTGGCAATCACCAAGTCAATGAGTGTGCTAATCAGTAACCTGCTGTTTCTGGCCCGTAATGAAGCAAGATTAGCTCCCGAAGTTTTAAAAAGTATTGATTTTGTCGGCTTATTGCAACCACTAGTAGATGAATATACTGCCCAAGCAACTACACAAAGCTTAAGTTTTATCAGCGTTCTGCCTGAGCAACCAGTAATTTTAAGTGCTGACCCAGAACTTTTGCAACAGGCTATCAGGAACCTGCTGAATAATGCCTTCAAATACACTCCATCCGGTGGCACTGTCCAACTGCGAGTGTTTACTCAGGCACGGCGAGTAATCGCGCAAGTTCAAGACAATGGAATTGGAATTCCAGCCGCTGATCTGCCGCATATTTTTGAGCGATTTTATCGAGTAGACACAGCGCGATCAAAGCAAACAGGTGGTTTTGGTTTAGGATTGGCGATCGCGCAGCAGATTGTCCAGGCTCATAAAGGGCAAATTACTGCCACTAGCTTATTTGGACAAGGCTCAACCTTTAAAGTTGAACTTCCTCTCAAGTCAAGTTTTTAAGCATCTGACATATTGGTGTCATATTTGTCCGTCAAGGTAGCACCAATGCTTTTGTTTTTTATAGTGTTATGTCAAAAAACTTGAAAGCTACTTTCTTTGACATCGATATTTCTGAATGCCTTATATACAGGCATTATTAACTAGGGGTTGTCATTTGTAAACTGCCATCACTTAGATCACGCCAGCATCTTATTGACAAATGATACTACTTAGGTATTTGACAGCATGGTAAGTAAAGTGGCAGTGCTGAAGCCAACTCTTTCACTTGTTGACGCGGGAGCCATGATCATTGGCATGGTCATCGGTGCAAGTATCTTTGAGACACCCGCCCTAATTGCCGCTAATGCAGGTAGTGAAGGCGTATTTCTCTTGACTTGGTTGTTGGGTGGCGGAATATCACTCGTAGGCGCTTTGTGCTACGCGGAGCTGGCAACGGCATATCCGCACGCGGGTGGCACTTATTATTACTTCATGCGCTCCTTTGGCAAAGAGATTGCCTTTTTGTTTGCCTGGGCGCGGATGACAGTGATTCAAACTGGCTCGATTGCCTTAGTAGCCTTCGTGTTCGGTGATTATGCCTCACAAATTCTACCGCTTGGCAACTATAGCCCTTCCCTTTATGCGGCTTTGGGGATTGCCTTCTTGACAGGATTGAATTTGCTCAGTGTCCAGCAAGGAAAGTGGACGCAGAACTTGCTAACACTGATGAAGGTGATTGGCTTGTTATTAGTTATTGTCGTTGGTTTGGCTACCTCGGCAAATGCCGCTCCCATATCTGCTCAAGAAGCTCAGCCTAAAGGTGTTTTTGGACTAGCGATGCTTTTCGTGCTGTTAACTTACGGCGGCTGGAATGAAGCAGCTTATATTTCTGCCGAGTTGCGGAGAGTGCAACGTAATATGTCCAGAGCATTGATTTGGAGTATCGGGATTATCACAGGAATCTACTTACTAGTTAACTTAGCTTATGTCCGAGGGTTAGGAATTTCGGGAATAGCTCAGTCAGAGGCTGTCGCCGCTGATTTGATGCGCCGTGCTGTTGGTGAAGGGGGAGCAAAATTTATTAGTTGCTTGATCGCCATTTCAGCGCTAGGGGCAATTAATGCCACGATTTTTACGGGTGCTCGCACCAACTACGCCTTGGGGCAAGACTTTCGCTTATTTGCTTTCCTTGGGCGTTGGAGCGATCGCACCAACACGCCGCCTAATGCACTGCTGGTACAGGGTATTATTACTTTGGCGCTGGTACTGCTTGGTACTCTAACGCGCAACGGCTTTGAAACGATGGTGGACTACACTGCACCTGTGTTCTGGTTCTTTTTTTTGCTGTCAGGTATATCTTTGTTTGTGTTGCGGCGACGGGAACCGGAAATACCTCGACCATTCCGTGTACCTGGCTATCCCTTGATACCTCTACTTTTTTGTGGAATCTGTGGCTACCTACTTTACTCCAGCCTTGCTTACACCGGTATTGGAGCACTTGTGGGTGTAGCAGTTTTGTTGGTTGGAGCACCTTTGTTGTTAACTCACCGCCTGCAATCTTAAGCAGGACAGGTAAAAAATAAAAGGAGAGTGTTATGCGATTACAGCGAATAATTCAATTGTTAATTACAAGTGTGGGCGTTGTAAGTTTCGGACTCGTCGGATGCACCCAACAACGCGAAGATGTGCAAGCTCAAGAACCCGCACCTGTGCAAACCGCGTCACCTACACCTGATCAAACCGAACAACGTCAGCCTGATGTGCCTTATGTCCCAACACCGAATGAAGTTGTAGCAGAAATGCTCAAACTAGCTAACGTCAAAAAAGGCGATGTTCTCTACGATCTTGGCAGTGGCGACGGACGGATCGTGATTACAGCGGCACAAAAGTTTGGCACTCGTGGTGTGGGGATAGATATTAATCCGGAGCGGGTTCAGGAAGCCAATGAGAATGCTCAAAAGGCAGGTGTGACGGATCTTGTGGAGTTTCGCCAGCAAGATTTATTTCAGACAGACATCAGCGATGCAACAGTAGTAACGCTTTATTTACTGCCTGATATTAACTTGAAACTGCGACCTCAGCTATTTCAACAACTGAAACCAGGCACACGAATTGTGTCTCATGACTTTGATATGGGCGAATGGAAACCTGAGCGCGTAGTGCAAGTGGAAGGACCAAATCGTCAATCCACTGTTTATTACTGGGTTGTACCCGAACAAGTTCCAGCAAATTTACGATGAACTGTCAAGGGCGCGATCGCGGTAAACAGGTGGTTTTGGGTTAGCGGCGATCGCGCGACAAATTCTAGAGGCTCATAAAGGGCAGATTACTGCTACTAGCGTATTTGGACACGGATCAACTTGAGCTTCCTCTTAGGGGGTGAAAAAGGTTGTCTGTGATAGGTGAGCTTGGTCGTTGGGCTGCTTCAAATCTTGGCGGAGGCAGCAACCGAAAAGTTATCTATTCATCTCTAGCATCAGAATGATTGTGTTTATAGGCAGACCCAGTTAGATTCGTGAAGGAACCATGACTTACGCTGGAGGTATTGATGCCCAGTTTAGAAACCTTGGAGATCGCTGGCGTTCCACTGCTACTGCGTCCACCAGCCAACCGCGACCGTCACACTCCTTTGGTCTTGTTCTGGCATGGTTTCGGGTCTCCTAACTGCGAGGCTGATGTTGCTGAGGCGCTTCCTCTAGAACACGTCGAAGCTTGGAAAGCTTATTTAGGATTGCCGCTTTTTGGTCAACGGTCAGTTGGTGTCGAAGATTTGATGCGCCGACAGATGGAAGATTATGTCTTGCAACTGCTTTTACCTGTAGTTGAGCAAGCAGTACAGGAGTTACCAAAGGTAGTTAAAGGACTGCGATCACATTGTGATTTAGCCAACAACTCGCCCCTTGGTTTATTTGGCTTTTCCGCAGGTGGTCTCGCTGCACTTTTAACACTTGCGGAAAGTCATCTTCCAATTCAAGCAGTCGTGCTTGCGGGTGTAACGAAAGACCTTTCGGCAGCAGTGGCAACCTACGAGCGATTTACCCAGTCATCCTATGAGATGCTGAAAGAGCAGTATCCTAGGCTCAAGCCAGAATATGAATGGTCTGAGGAATCTGAGGTAGCCAGAACCCGTCTTGATTTCGTTGCTCATTCAAAGGGGATTGCTCAGAGAGATCCACTTCCTGCGATCCTGTTTGTGCATGGTGCTCAAGATGAAGCGTTCAATCTAGATGATGTGGAAACATTGCACGATGCACTCAAAACTCAGTATCAGCAGATTAATCATCCTGAAAAGTTATCCATGATGGTATTTCAACATTTGAGACACGCGATTGATCTGACATCAAACTCCT
Source organism: Chroococcidiopsidaceae cyanobacterium (assembly GCA_041748755.1). Taxonomy (GTDB): domain Bacteria; phylum Cyanobacteriota; class Cyanobacteriia; order Cyanobacteriales; family Chroococcidiopsidaceae; genus JAHHHE01. Next base: position 30,057 of record JBGTCQ010000271.1, read on the forward strand.
CACCAGAACAACAAGCAGATATTGTAGAAATGGAAAGGGTTATCGCTGATTGGTTCAAGCAATATCTTTAAGTTATCAGCACCAGCAGCCCAACACGGCGTTGGAGCCGAACGCCGAGATATTATTGGTAAGATCGAAAAGTCGTCTACGTCGGCTTAACTTAGCCGTTGAACTACCAGTTCGGATTCCCAAAGGTAATTAATTTTCAGTGCCAGGTTATACTAATTCTCTAAATTTTGGCTACAGATAAGGCAGCTAAGATGTACTATATCTTAACAATCGAAGCAATCCCCTCCTGAGTCATTTGCTCAAGCCGCTCCCGCATCGCTTATTGTGAGAATACGCTAATCCCACTAATAAATCACAACCGGCGGCGGATCGTCACAACCTCTATAGCCGATAAATACAGAAGCGCGATCGCGATCTATCACTTGCACATCATCCGCCATCCAAGCTTTGCTAAAATCAACCAGTGAGTACACACAATCTTCATCTCTACTCCAGATATAAAGCGTGTCTGCGTGCCAGCGATATCCCAAGTATCTGAGCGCACAACAGCCCAAATTAATATATTGCTGTCTTCGTCCTCCCCAATCATTCGTTACTAACATCTAAGATTGGACATGAGCATAAATTGTAAGGAGATGTACGATATGACCGAAACAGCGGAGAAACTTAAGATTGAGCTTTCTCACCTCTCCACACAGGAGCGTGCAGAACTCGCCTATTTCTTAATTCACTCACTGGATGAGGATGTGGATGATGATGCAGAAATCGCTTGGGATGCTGAGTTGGCTCGGAGGATGCAAGAGATCAATAGCGGCATCGCTGACGGTGAGCCGTTGAACAAAGTATCTACCGAATTGCGACAGAAGTATTCGTGAAGCCTGTCATTATTCACAGTGAAGCTAGAGAGGAGCTAGACAGTGCGATCGCCTACTATCAAGAGCAGAAGGCGGAATTAGGTCTTGATTTCCTATCTGAAGTAGAACAGGCTCTTGGCAAAATTCAGCAAAACCCGAATCTGGGAGAGTCGTACAAAGTTTCGGGGTTACGCCGCTACGTCATCCAGCGTTTTCCTTTCCTCATTTTTTACGCGGAATTCCAGGAGTTTATCTGGGTTGTCGCAATAGCACACGGAAAGCGCAGACCAGACTACTGGAGAAGGCGACAGATGAAGTGATAACCGCTTCATGCTGGATGCGATCGCAATCTTATGCCAATTGAGCAATCCGCGTCTCTATATCCGTTGTGCTGTTATTCTGAATATTTTTTATTTAATAAGAAATATTTGCAAAATGTAAGATGAGGCTGTGCTAATCCCACCAATAAATCACAACTGGCGGCGGATCATTGCTACCTCCATACCCGATGAACACCGAAGCGCGATCGCGATCCATCACTTGCACATCATCCGCCATCCAAGCTTTACCAAAATCAACCAGTGGGTACACGCAATCGTCATCTCTGCTCCAGACATAAAGCGTATCCGCGTGCCAGCGATACCCCAAATCTCTCAGCGCATAGCCCAAATTACTGTAGAGCCGATTGCTGTCTTCGTCCTCCCCAATCAGCGGTAACATCATAAAATTCAGCCACAGATGTTTGTTCTGATAGAGATCCGCCAAAATCAGATCCGCATCGAAGTTATTCCAACGTCCTGATTGCAGCATTAACGCTTCCATTAATTGCTGCGGGGTGCATTGTCCAACGGGAAGAGAAAGATCCAGTCGAACCGCAGGCTCATCTTGGTGACGTGACTCCTGATTGGTTCTCCGTTCTTTGAGCGTCTTGCGGCGTTTGTTGCGGGGTTGAGCTTCAAAAATCCATGCTCCTCGCCAGTAATTCGTAGGAGATCCATGAGTTGGCAATGGTTCTGGAATGTCCTTAAATCCGGCTAACAATCGCTCTCTACCATCTACCTCGTCGAACGCCACCCAGTCTGATCGCCACACACACTCCAAGATAAATCCACTT
>JBGTCQ010000272.1:0-5480 GCA_041748755.1 Chroococcidiopsidaceae cyanobacterium
ATGTTGAATTTGAAGCGATCGCATTTCCAGCGCCACAGCGTTGCTGTATTAGCAGTTGTAGCGGCACTGCTACTTACACATCTGCTATGGTCGCTGATGAAGCCGACTCTCTACCCACTGTTTTTGGCTGCTGTAATGGTTAGTTCCTGGTATGGCGGCATAGGACCTGGGCTGGTAACCACTGCTTTGGCTGCTTTAGGCTCCGCCTACTTTTTTGTACCTCCACTTTATTCGCTGCTTATTGGTTGGTCCGAGATCATGGGGCTGTTCCAGTTCGTGCTAGTGGCACTACTGATTAGCTTCCTAAATGCATTGCTGCATTCTACTCAACGGCAAGCCCAGACGAATGCACTGGCAGCTCAACGTCATTACGAGCGCTTACGTCAAACTCAGGAAATTCTAAGTCAAAGCGAAGAGCGTTACCGCTTGTTAGTGGAAGGAGCTACGGACTACGCAATTTTCATGCTGGACAACGACGGTAAAATTATTAGCTGGAACATCGGAGCAGAACGCATTTTAGGCTATCAGGAAGCAGAGAGCATTGGTCAGCCTTTTTCTCTAATTTTCACGCCAGAAGCGATTGAGCGTGGCAAACCTGAGCAAGAACTCAGAAAAGCGGTAGCTAATGGTTTTGCTAAAGAAAATCGCTGGCACGTCCGTAAGGATGGCACACCTTTCTGGTCTCAATGTGTCATAACACCTTTGCAAGATGAGGACGGAAATCTGCGGGGCTTTTCAAAAATTATGCAGGACATTACTCAGCGTAAGCAGACTGAGGAAGAACGTCAGCAACTACTAATCCGCGAACAGACAGCACGCGCTGTGGCAGAGGCAGCAAATCGCTCAAAAGACGAGTTTTTAGCGTTACTATCCCATGAACTACGTACTCCCCTAACTGCAATACTCGGATGGTCTGGGATACTCCACGCAGGTAAGCTGGATGAGGCTAAAGCAGCTATTGCAGTTGAGACGATTGAGCGCAACGCCAACTTGCAAATGCAACTTATTGAAGATCTCCTCGATATTTCGCGCACTGTTAGCGGAGACTTTTCGCTGGACTTCCGCTTTGTTGACTTAGTGGAAGTGATTAGAGAGGCGATTGAGGTTGTGCAGCCGGCGGCAGATACCAAGGAAATTCAACTTCAGTTCGTGCTAGATGCCGATATAGAACAGATTTGGGGTGATTCAGACCGCTTGCAACAGGTGGTGTGGAATCTACTCTCTAATGCCGTTAAGTTCACACCCAAAGGAGGGCGTGTTGAGGTGCGATTGTCAGTAGTTAGTGGTAGTAAAGATGTAAAGGACAAATACGCTCAAATTCAGGTGAGCGACACGGGTAAGGGAATTAGCTCTGACTTTCTGCCGTATGTTTTTGATCGCTTCCGCCAAGCAGATAGCAAGAGCACGAGAGTGCATAAGGGGCTTGGTTTAGGACTAGCGATCGCGCGTCACTTAGTAGAACTGCACGGCGGCACTATCCAAGCAGAAAGCCCAGGAATAGGACAAGGAGCAACTTTTACAGTCAAGCTGCCACAAAAAGCCGCCCCCTTGCAGGCAGTCACAGATAACCCAGACCAAGGGCAGTCACCAAGGGTTGGGAGAGACGCAATACCGTTAGACAATCCTCTGGCGCTCGACGGCTTGCAGGTGCTAGTTGTAGATGATGATGCTGACGCGCGTGAGTGGATTAGTACAGTGTTGCAAGAGTGTGGAGCGCAAGTGAGCGCTGTTGGCTCGGTAGAGGCGGCGCTGGAGGCGCTCGAAAAATTAAAGCCAGATGTGCTAGTAAGTGACATTGGGATGCCAGGCGAAGACGGCTACGCCCTAATCCGCAAAGTCAGGGAACTTGAGCCGGATATAAGAGGACGCATTCCTGCTGTTGCACTGACAGCGTATGCCAGCGTAGAAGATTATAAAGAAGCTCTTGCCGCAGGATTCCAGCTACACGTAGCTAAACCAGTTAGGGCAGCAGAATTGGTTGCGGTCGTCGCCAGCCTTAGTCAAATATCTGGGAAACTTTAATTGTTGCTCTGTGGCTGCCTGGATATCTTGGGCGCAATCACAGCAGATTTACTCCGACATTGTTGTATAAGTTAATACAAAAGCTATTTGTCCAGAACCCAAAATTAGTTTCTAAAAGTGTAACCACCAACTGCTATGTAATTTAGATTATAAATTAAAAATATTGCCCAGGTAGATGTGTCTTTTTACCTAAATCTTTGCAACTTGAGGCAGATGATTAGCATTGCTCCAGTCGCTAACATTGTTTGTCCACAGGTCAATCAAGAAACTATGACGTTATGAGAATTCTTGTGGTAGAGGATGATGAGGCGATCGCGCTTGCTATTGCGACAGTCCTGAATAAGCAAAACTATGTCACCGATGTTGCTGCTGATGGTCAAGCTGGTTGGGAATTTGCGGCAGCTTGTGACTATGACTTGATTGTGCTAGATGTAATGCTGCCCAAACTAGATGGTATTAGCCTGTGCCGAAAATTACGGACAGAGGGCTATCCGATGCCCATTCTCCTGCTAACGGCACGAAATACGGCAACTGATAAAGTCATGGGTCTAGATGCCGGAGCAGATGATTACCTCGTCAAACCTTTTGATTTTCAGGAGTTGACAGCTCGGATTCGTGCTTTACTGCGTCGCGGAAATTCTACCTTACCTCCGATTCTTGAGTGGGGAAGCTTACGCCTCGACCCAGGTACTTGTGAGGTGACTTACAATAATCAATCTCTGCATTTAACTCCAAAAGAGTATGGGGTTCTGGAGCTTTTCCTCCGCAACCAGCAGCGCGTATTTAGCCGGAGTGCGATTATAGATCACCTTTGGTCTTTCGATGACCCACCGGAAGAAGACACAATTAAGTCTCACATTAAAGGTTTGCGGCAGAAATTGAAAGCAGCAGGAGCTACTACTGATTTAATTGAGACTGTTTATGGTCTGGGGTATCGGCTGAAACCTTTATCTAATGAGGAAAAGTGCCAGAGCCAGGCAATTGATCCAGAGTCAAGTTGGGCTGAACAGCAAACGATGTTAGCAGTGGCAAAGGCGCGAGCAGACTTCAAAGCCGGGTACACTGCTCGCCTAGCAGTCCTAGAGCAGGCAACTAATGCCTTGAAAGCAAGTAAGCTTGACGAGCAACTGCGGTCAAGAGCAGAGCAAGAAGCTCACAAACTAACAGGTTCTCTAGGCAGCTTTGGCTTTGCTGAAGGCTCACGATTCGCTCTAGAGATAGAACAAATCCTGCAAACTGAAAATTGTCTTGACCATGCTCAATCTCTACACCTAGGTGAACTGGTAACTCAACTGCACCAAGAGATGGCAAATCCGGCTAAACCAACCTTTATTGAGGCAGTAGCTAGCGATCGCCGTCCCCAATTATTGATAGTTAGTGATGATCCTCAATTAATTGAGCCGTTAGTTAAAGCAGCGGCTATGCAGAAAATGCAAGTAGAAACTGCGATAAACACAGCTGCTGCTAGAAGGGCGATCGCCACCTCTAATCCAGATCTAGTGCTACTCGACCTTTGTAACGGCACTAATGATAGCTTGATGCTGCTGATGGAATTGTCCAACCGAATGCCACCCGTACCAACTTTAGTTTTCACAGGCAGAACAGTTTTACAGACAGGGTAGAAGTAGCTCGACATGGTGGGCGTGGTTTTTTATCCAAGTCAATGCCTCCGGACTAGGTACTGGAACTAATCACCTTGCGACAAAAGGTTCAGACTACTGAAGCTAGAGTCATGATTGTAGACGATGACTAAGATATTAGAACCCCTGCGTCAGCAGGTATTTATTGGACTTGATAACACCAAATTTCAGCTAACCTTCAGCGTCGGTGTTGCCCAGTATCCTGAAGATGGCATCGATTTACAAACCTTGTACAAAGCTGCGGAAAAAGCTTTACAGCAGAGCGAGGCTTTGTTAAAACTATAGTCTTTAGTGTATTGTTTAGAGCCATTTTCCAGCGTCAGCCGATATGTCTCAAGTAGCACTTCTGCGAATGTTACTGAGTTCTCCACGAGTTTTCCACTATCTAGGCTTATCTTTAAATTTATAGCAAGTTCAGTTATTAATATCGATTAAAGTTTAACAGCTCAATTATCTCTTTAACTTCCTGATTTAAACGAGTTTAAAGATTAAGGAGAACTTATTAATAATAGTTGGTATCAAGGCAAACTAAACATTAAACTGGGATACATCCCTCCACCTCCAAAGGTCGTGATCAAGGTGCAAGCTGCGGCAGAGCAAATTACTGAGTAAAGCAAGTTCACTGTACGGCTAATGTGTGACCAACTAGGTTTTTTACGGGGGTCACGTTAACTGTTATGTTGCGCGAAGCGATCGCGCTAACAAACTTCACTTTTTTGAGAGATCACAACGAAAGCAATTATTACTCCACAGCCATCAAATATAACCAAAAAGGACATTCTCAATGCGTAGTTTCTTGAAAACATCAACTAGTGCTGCCTTACTAGCTCTCGGAATGACATTTGGTGCAGTTACTCCTATCCTGATTTCTACTCAAGCTTCAGGTCAGGCTACTGCTCCAACTCCAGCGCCAACTCCAACTCCAGCGCCAACTCCCACTCCAGGTGCAACGGCTACTTTTTCTGATGTTGCCCCCGATTACTGGGCGCGTCCTTTTATTCAAGCCTTAGCCGCAAGAAACGTAATTACTGGCTTTCCTGATGGGACATTTAAACCAAATCAGCCTGTAGATCGCGCTGAATTTGCGGCAATGATCCAAAAAGCTTTTAACCAGAAACCAATTCGACAGTTAGATGCGGGTGCATTTACAGATGTTCCTACTGACTACTGGGCAGCATCTGCGATTGAGGAGGCTTTCGAGACCGGATTTATGACAGGCTTCCCTGGTGCTTTGTTTCTCCCAGATGATCCAATTCCCAAGGTACTTGTGTGGTATATGTTCAGCGTCAGTCAGAGGCGACTCGATCTGCTGCCCAAATTCGCGCTGATCTAACTCAAGCAATTCAAACTCGGCTGTTAGCACAAGGTTTCAATGCGACACCGCTGGTAGATGTGATTGTGCTGGAAACACCTGCCGTCAAACCATAACGTTAAATTATAGTGATGCCACAATTTGATCGACCTGAAAAGCAAGCAATAGAAACCGAGCAACAGCAAATCTTGCAACAGCTTGATGACTGGCTGGAACTGCCAATGCTAGTGTTGAGCTTTGTCTGGCTCGGTCTATTTGTAGTGGAACTGACTTGGGGATTAAGCCCACTTCTAGATACGCTCAGTATCGTTATTTGGGGCGTGTTTATTTTAGAATTTGTCCTCAGATTATCCCTGGCGCCCCGCAAAGTTTTTTATCTTAAAACGAATTGGATCACGGCGATCTCACTCCTTTTACCCGCCTTACGAACATTGCGGTTTGTGCGCGTGCTGCGAGTTCTCCAAACTACGCGAGCAGTCCGGGGCTTGCGGCTGCTGCGCGTCTTA
>JBGTCQ010000273.1:0-13438 GCA_041748755.1 Chroococcidiopsidaceae cyanobacterium
GCTCTACATGAGTCTTGCCACGATTACGGACACATGGGCAAAAGGCACAGCCTAATTGAATCGGGAGCCGGATGACACGAAAGGATCACGTCCGGATCTAAAAGGGAGGGGCGCTGGATAATACCAGCCCTCGACCCTAATTAATAGGCTCAGTAGATCAGGACAGGCGAGACTAGGAGCATTTTGGGGCGGGGCATAAGCAGCATAAGTCCTGGAACGAAGTCGCGGGATGTAATAGTGATGAACGAGAGTATGATTAACCCGTAATGGGAAACTCTCTAATCCTCAAATCTCCTGACCAGGCTTCGGGGTTGCTGCCTTTATGATCGAGGCGGTAAGTACCTAATTCTTTTGCCCAATGAGTACCAAGCTGCTTAACATACACAGGTATAGCTGCCGCACGACACTGATTGATAATTGAGCGTATCCAGTTGAGGGAACAGGGACGAGCGTTATGACCGGATTCCGCACCAATAATTGCCCAAGAAACTCCTTTTTCGTACTTGTAGCCGCCTGTTCCATCGGATGATGCCCAATCATATATTGCCTCTGCTGCCACCAGGTCTATATCTGACAGCAACGGCTCAATGCTTAAAAAAGTTGTATACCCCACATCAGTAAGTTGGGTTAACCACTGGCAGCGCTCATTAGCTGTCTGCTGGTTTTCTATCGAAGTGCCTAACCACAAATTCTCCAAGGAGGAATTAACCAGAAATGCTGAACGCGAGATCCAATCAAGCATCCGCTCTGGGCGCTTGGTAAGTATTTGGAAGGTTAGATGTGGGCAGTCGTAAATACACTCAAATATCTGGTCTAACCACTCCTCCTTCACATCAGGGTGGAACGGGTCAGATAAGCTGGGCATGAATATTTTTTGTGGTTTCTTAATGCCCTGAATCTCCTCTAATACCTCTTTTCGGAAGACGATTTTCCCAGACCACACCCCGCTAGATTTGGTCAGACCTGCCTGATAGTGTGGAGATTTTGGATTGTGTTGCCGAATCCAGGTATCAGAGGCAGCGTAACATCTGGAACACCCTGGAGAAATTTTTGTGCATCCCACAAGCGGATTTGCGGTGCGATGGCTTCGCCCGCCTTTGGCATCGCACCAGCCGATATTATTGCTCAAAATTCAACCTACCTCCCTCAAACTAAAAAATAGTATTCATAACAAGTGTTCGCGCCATGAGAGGTGGTACAGCATTTCCGATAATCCGACCAGCAACAGACGTGCGCTCCGGCAGTACATAACGGTCAGGAAAAGATTGGAACCTAGCTAAAGCGCGAGTGTTAAGTTGTAGTACCTGATGCTGGAAAATCGCATCGATAAACCGGGTGCGATTGCAGCCCCGCTGGTCTGTCGTAATTGCTCACCGAATAGTCCAAACAGGCTGATCGGATCGGCGTTTCTGGTAATAACCAGACCGAGCACCAATCCTTTCTATAAGCAGCGTTTGGTCTAATTCGCAGGCGTGTAACTGTAATAGCTGTCCTGTTGTCAACTGGGAAGGTTGTAGGCTTGGCAGTAAATCCTCGATGGCAACGTACCAACCAACATGAGTTTGGGGCGACGGCAATTTAGGGATAGCTCCCAGTGAACTTGCACGAAGAATTAAGCGCTCTCTGAACTGCGGTACACCGAAATCAGCAGCATTAACAAAAGCGCAATCAAACCAATAGCCCAGATTGTAAAGTGTATTTTTAATCTGTTGCAGCGAGCGCGATTTGGCATAGCCGCGCACGTTCTCGACAAACACAAAGCGTGGTTGCAGCACTTCGAGATAACAACAGATGATTTCCGCCAATTTCAGCGTCTGTCCGCCCCAGCGCTTGTTTAGATCGTGCTAAGGACCACTGTTGGCAGGGCGGAGACGCAAACAAGATGTCTACTTTGGGAAGCGATCTCACATCTACTGATGTTGCGTCGGCACAAATTGCGTGGTCGCCAAAATTGCGCTGATAAGTTTCTCCTACGGCAGGGTCATTGTCTATTGCCCACAGAGGGGCTAGAACATCAAGCAAATTAGCAATCCAACCGCCTCCGCCACAGAATACTTCTCCACAGGTTAGAAGTGCCATCAAAGTAACCGCAAGTTAGAAAAGCTTTTTCTCATATCTTGCACCAAGCTCAAATTCATACAGGACAGGTGTTTTAGTTAAATTGACTTTACGCTAAACCTTGCTTGAATTGAACTTTTCAAGCCTCAAGGCGATCGCGCTGTGGTGCAAATATCCTACGAGTTCACAATATCAAGGAAATGCGAGACGTTTGCCGTGTTGCGGATGCCATTTTTAGACAGTCTTAAGCAACGACTAAGTAGCCAGAATTTTAGTCAAGTAACTTAACATATCTTGGGATATCTCAACATTCTACTATTTAGTTGGAGCGCCACTCAATCTTCACCAAAACTTTATCTAACAAGCTTAATTTTGACTGCTACTTCATTAACTCTTTAAATTACCATGACAATTAATCTGTAATATGCATCATTAGATATAGCAAATAATTTGTTTTATCAAATTGCATTCAGGTGTTTGTTGCCAGAGGTTGCTGTGTCTGAAACTAAAGATTTTTAGTTTAGAACTTAATAATTGCAGTGAACACCTGGAATACTTTTACTGCTAAAAATGTGGAGGAAAAATTATGGCAACCAGAAATGGAACGCCTGGAAACGATACTCTTACAGGAACACAGTTTGCTGATTCATTATTTGGTTTTGCAGGCAACGACAGTTTACTTGGGTTAGGTGGCAATGATACTCTCGACGGTGGTATTGGCATTGATATCCTCAAGGGGGGAGCAGGTAATGATACTTACCTCATTAGTACCAATTCGGGTGGCTCCTTTATTGACACGATTACGGAGGCTGCCAATTCAGGCATAGATACTGTACAAGTTAATATTGAGAACATATCTGGAGTTAGACTCGAATATGGGCTAGGTAATAATCTAGAGAACCTGACGCTGACGGGGACTAGTGGTGGAAACGGCGGTAGAGGCAACGACCTCAACAATACAATCATTGGTAATGTTGCTGACAACAGACTTGATGGGGCAGATGGCAACGATACTCTCTATGGTGGTGATGGAAACGACTTTCTAGAGGGTGAAAGTTATAGCTCCCCATATTACTCTTTCGGTAACGACATTCTTTACGGTGGCGATGGGAACGACACCCTGAATGGTATTGCTGAGGACGACTTTGGCAGCTACAACAGCGCTGGCAGCGATATCCTAAATGGTGGTGCTGGCGACGATGTACTGGTCGGCTGGCAAGATACCCTAAAAGGTGGCAGCGGCAATGATACTTATATTGTTTATAGTGAAACTACTATAATCGAAGCTGCCAATTCTGGGATAGACACTGTTGAATCTGGTGAAGAAGACTATACGCTGAGTAATAACCTGGAAAACCTGCGTTTGACTGAATCTGGTTTAGATTTTAACGGCACAGGCAATAGCCTTAACAACACTATCATTGGTAATGATGGTGAAAATCTTCTTAAGGGGTTAGCAGGCAATGACATTATTAAAGGTGAGGCAGGCAAAGATCTATTAATCGGAGGACTAGGCAGCGATTTGCTGGATGGGGGAGCAGGTAATGACACCTTCCTTAGCGGCGCTGATTCTCTTGGTGAGAGAGATACCCTAACTGGCGGATTAGGGGTAGACACATTCTCTCTTGGGGATGTGACTCAAGATTTCTATGATGATGGAAATACCGCAACTGCTGGTACAGGTGATTATGCCTTAATTACTGATTTTAATATCAGCGAGGATATTATTAAGCTCAACGGACGAAAGTCCGACTATTTTCTGGCTCCATCTTCTAGTGGTCTACCAGCAGGTACAGCGCTCTATCGTAACAAGCCTGCTAACGAGAAAGATGAACTGATAGCAATTATTCAGGGAAGCTTAGGTTTGAGTGTGAATGGTAATTACTTTAGATTTAGCTCGGCTGAATTTAACCTTTCTACCCTCAACGGTCGCAACGGCTTTGTCATTAATGGCATTGACTCCTTTGACTTCTCAGGCTTTTCGGTCAGCACTGTCAGTGACATCAACGGTGATGGCTTCGACGACGTGATTATTGGGGCTGCTCGCACCGATTCCAATTCTGCAAGTTACGCTGGCGAGAGTTATGTGGTGTTTGGTAAAGCAGGGGGCTTCAACTCCAGCTTCAATCTTTCACAACTCAATGGCAGCAATGGCTTTGCAATTAAGGGTATAGACGCAAATAACTTTTCCGGGTTCCCTGTCAGCGGCGACGCAGGCGACATTAATGGCGATGGCTTTAGCGATTTACTGATCGGAGCTAAGCAGGCTGATTCCAATGGTCAAAGCAACGCTGGCAAAAGCTATGTGATATTTGGTAAGGCAGAAGGATTCAACGCTAGCCTCAACCTTTCCACTCTCAACGGTAAGAATGGCTTTGCGCTCAACGGCATTGATACGGATGACTACTCAGGCACTTCGGTCAGCTTCGCAGGCGATATTAATGGCGATGGCTTCGACGACTTAATAATTGGGGCTGCTAATGCCGATCCCAACAATCAATATTTAGCTGGCTCAAGTTATGTGGTGTTCGGGAAGATGGGGGGCTTTGGCACGAACCTGAATCTCTCACAACTCAACGGTAGCAATGGCTTTAAGCTCGACGGTCTTGCCGGACGCGATCGCTTAGGCGCTTCGGTGAGTTCCGCAGGTGATATCAACGACGATGGCTTCGATGACTTAATAATTGGGGCTTTTGGTGCTGATCCCAACGCTCAAAGTTACGCTGGTTCAAGTTACGTGGTCTTCGGTAAAGTGGGAGGATTTGGGGCAAGCCTCAACCTTTCTACTCTCAACGGCAGTAATGGCTTTGCGCTCAACGGTATCAACACATATGACAACTTAGGTGGTTCGGTAAGTTCCGCAGGCGATGTCAACGGCGATGGCTTTAGTGATCTAATTATTGGGGCTGCTGGTGCTGATCCCAATGGTCAAGAAAGTGCTGGCTCAAGCTATGTGGTCTTCGGTAAGGAAGGGGGCTTCAACTCCAGTATTAACCTCTCCATCCTCAACGGTAGTAATGGCTTTGCGCTCAAAGGCATTGACACGTATGACAACTCAGGTCGTCCAGTCAGCACCGCAGGCGATGTCAATGGTGATGGCTTCGATGATCTCTTGATTGGGGCTAGTGGTGCTGAACCCAACGGTCAAAGCTATGCTGGCGAGAGTTATGTAGTGTTCGGCAAAGCAGGCGGGTTTGATGCCAGCCTCAATCTCTCTGACATCAACAGTAGCAATGGCTTGGTGCTTAACGGCATCAACGGGGATAACGACTCAGGTGACCGATCAGGCAGTTCACTCAGTTCAGCAGGCGATGTCAACGGCGATGGCTTTGACGACCTGATGATTGGCGCTTATAGAGCTAATCCTAACGGGCAAAAATGGGCGGGTGAGAGCTATGTTGTGTTTGGTCGTGACTTCACTAAGTCTGTAACCCAAGCTGGCACAACAGTCAATGATACACTCACTGGTACTGCTGGTGATGACATCTTGGTTGGTGACTTGGGCAACGATCGCCTTATTGGTGGTTTGGGCATTGATGTACTTTATGGCGGTGCTGGCAATGATATCCTTAGTTTTGGCAGAATTGACAGGCGACTTAACGGCGGTAGTGGTACAGATACATTACGCATCGATACCAGCAACATCAATATGGATCTTAGAGCGATCGCCAACAACAAAATTACCGAGTTCGAGTTAATCGACCTCAGGGGCACAGGCAACAACAGCCTGAATTTTACCCGCTTAGATTTACTAGATTTGTCAGATACAACCAATCAGTTAATCGTCAACGGTAACGCTGGTGACACTGCTACATCTACTGGACAAGGATGGACACTAGGCGGCACAACTACGCTCAATGGTATCCTCTATGATCGCTATACTGTTGGGGCAGCAACACTGCTGGTGGACACTGACATCGCCCAGACGATTACCTGATTAATACTTTTCGGTTAAGACTTAGATCCCCCAACCCCGATAAATTGGGGCTACAAGGTTCAAGTCTTAACTAACATCTTGTACCAAGCTTGAGTTAATGGAAAAAAGGCAGAAGTAAACTTTTGCTTGCAGAAATTCAACGCTTACAACTTTTAGCCAAACATCATGGAATAAACATCAGTGTAACTTGGTGCAAGATGTAAATTTTGCAAAACGCTTGAAGGCATCAACCACCCTCGACTTTCTCTCCTGTTTCTGGATCAATCACCCAACATATAGGGATGCAACTGCACTCATAGATAGTCCCATAATGGCTATCTGAACCAGATACCACGCCGAAGCGCTCGCACCTGGGGCAGCAGCATTTGTATTGCTCGAATCGATTTTCTGCTTGTTTGAATAGTTTAATTGCTAGTTCTTCTTGGGCTTGGCTTAAATCACCAGGTTTTTGTACGTAAGGGATGGCAGTTCTCCCAAAGTGTATGTAAGACATGACAGTTCTCCCGAAGTAAATTTAAGTTAATTCCTGTCATTAAATACGAGTTGTGCTTTTAGCAATCAGCAAAGTTTTAGTGGTCATTCTTGCTAATTTGACAACCGTTCTAAATGGCGAGACATGAATCTTTGACTGATGTATCTGCTACATCATAAATACGTTACCCTACAAAAACGTTTCCGACTTTAAATAACTAGTCATTCTTTTTTCAGTAGTTTGATATAAGTAAGGACTACTAGATAATCATTTGTGTAGCACCAGATTTGAAGAGGCTCCTTGGAAAAACAATATAGCCACTCACTCACCCAAAAGTCGTTGCCTTGAGCCTTGCCGCGAGGCCCAGAGACGATCTAGTTCTGGTACAAACTCAAAGGGTACGAACTGACAGGGAGCGGCAGTTATCCCTGGTTGAATTAAGTCCGCCTTGCCTACTGACTGTAGCCAGTTCACTAAGTCTTGTGGCTTCTTCATCCCGTAACGCTTAGCAAGTTTAGTTTTGGAAAGTCCAAGGTATGTTTTAACTGGTCTGCCCGACTGATTCACCAGTATTGTCTTCTCAATCACTGTTGGCGGCGGTTCGACGACTGCCTCTGGTTTCCCCAGGATTAAGCCCAACATTCCAGCGCCATGAAGGGTAGCGATCGCCTGGGAAACTTGGATCAACCGCTCTTGGCTACGGGCAGCAGAATCCTGAGCGCGAGCTACCTCAAGTTCTAGCTCCAATTCCCGAATCCGATTAGACTGAGCAGGAATAATTTGCTCAACTGCATCTAGCAAACTTGTTCTAACTGCTTGGGCAATGGCAGAATTCCGCAGGAGCATTCCCAATCTCAGGGCAGCGCGGGGTGTCCAAATGGCTACTCTTGTCGTAGCTTCAGGTAGTGAGAAGACTTCACAACCTATGCTGCGTAAAACTTTCAATTCTTCTTTACCTTTAACCTCATGCCAACCATCATTTAGTAGTTCATCTCGGTGCTGTTTACTAGCGTGACGAACAACATGATGATTCAACTTCGTAGTAACGCGCTATTTCCTCAGTAGTGGTAACTCCAGTGCCTTGCCAAAGTGCAACGAGCAAACCTTTAGCCCTATTGATAATTTCTAAGGCACTCTCATGGGAAAGACGTGCCAGTTGATTGTCACGAGCCGATTTTGACTCAACTAAGACTAAATCAGATACGATTGTCATTGCCATAACCTCTGCGGTTAACGGGTCAGGTTGTGGTAGGTAGCGATCGCGCCTCCGCCAAGAGTTAGGCGATCGCTCCTGGTATTTCTTGTTGAAAAATTAACTGCTTTCCTTAGCTCTTTGAGGGCTTTTCATTTCTAGGCAGCGTTGAAGATTCATTTCTCCTCAGCACCAAGTAGGGGTCTGAGCCGAATTCGGTCTGATTCGACTACTGTGAATAGCCCACTCCAATCACTTTGAGTTGCCAAGGCTGAAATGACTATACTAATTAAACTAGTTGGTTTTAACAGTGGAAGGCGGAACAGGATAATTCCACTTGTAGCGGGCAACCCAAAGCGAAATGCCAACTCTCCAAAATCTTTATCAAAAGTTAGAATGACACGTTCTTCAGCTTGAGCGCGTGCTAAAACCTCCTGGTCACTGCTGCCAGGAGCATCAATGCGAATCCACACTACGTCATGTCCCTGCTGTTGCAAGGCTGGTACAGCATCTCCCAAAACGTTTTCATCTGCCAGAAACCGCATAGTTTAAGTTTTAAGTGGGTAGACCTTTTCTGCACTCAAAATCACGCTGGCATACTTGAGGCAAGCTTGAATGTCCTCTCGTGTCAGTCCGGGGTAGTTTTGCAAAATGTCTGCCTCAGACCATCCTTGAGCCAAAAGCTCAATAATAAATTCCACTGCCAGGCGTGTACCTTTAACAACTGGCTTACCTATCAAAATAGCTGGGTCAACAATGATGCGTTCTTGCCAACTCATATTTGTGTCCTCATAGCTGAGAGTGTAAGAGTGTATTTATGTAAAAGCTACTTGGAAAAAGAATCAGTGAAAAGTACATAACTTAGGCTGCCTCCGGCACTTCAGGGATAACAGTAATAAAGGAGCGAGTACGTTTACGATGTTTAGTTTCGTCTGCCTCTCCATGATGTCTTGGTTTATTTACTGCCGTCGCTCCAGCAGTGGACTCTAAGTTGTCATTGCCGTCAGGATCATTTTCATAAATCATCAAATCTCCTGGTTGACAGCTAAGAGCTTTACACAATCGCCCTAAAGTAACAAAAGTTAAATATTTCGCATCTCCCTACTCAATTTTTTGGATGCTTTGAGGAGACATACAAATTAGCTGAGCCAACTCATTTTGGGACAATCCCTTAGATTTTCTAATTTGCTTAAGTAACACTTTTACTGCTGTGCCTTGAACTACAACTGACGCTCCACTCATTACAGATGAGCTATTTAGTGAGGGAGCGAACCAATCTATCAAAGCTTCTTCGATTGCTGGAAGCAAATTTGGCTCGTTAATTTCTAACCATGCGATCCGTACTTGTCCTATTTCTTCAAGTTCCGGATGGCGATGATGACTAATCCAACGTTGAGCAAGGTTAACTGAACGACCAATGTAAAGAACCTCATCATCAGCAGAAATAGCAAAGTAGATGCCGGAGCATGAAGGCAATCCACGACGCTGCTCAAGAAGAATTGATGGCAGCATCATGGGATTCAACTCTTCAGGTACAACTTTGCTCATGCAACCTCCTTATCAGGAACATACACGACAAAATTACTTGTCTGCACACCTGTATCAGACTCTTTTACTTTAGGAATAACAGTTAGGAAAAAGTGAGTGCTGTGACGCTGGCTAGAAGAAAAGGCCTCAATCGAATCTGTATCTTGCTTTAGCTTCTCTGTTGTAGTAGCAGATACATGATTGTCACCATTCTTTTTTTGTTTTGGACTAGGTTTTTCTGGCTCAGGAGTGTATTCGATAAGATCTCCTGGCGTAATAGGAGTTCTTTCGTGACTCAACTTATTTAAAGCTTTACACAGCTTATTCAAGGTTTCTTCAGTCAATCTAGGCATACTTCTTTTACGAAGGTTAGAAACTGTCGTAGGACTAACTCCCATTTCCTCCGCAAGCTCTTTAGCTCGAATATCATGCCTAGCCATCACCTCATTTAAGCGCCATCTAATCAACGTTTGAGCCACAGAACTCTCCGCTATGACTCTACTACAGGTCGCAGCTTTCATGATCTTAAGAGTTTAACTTTTAACTATGTAAGTCTAGCATAAATTATTTTAAGCCAGACTTGCAATAATTAAATTGTGGGTTGGAAAAATAAATAGTCCCCACCTGAAACGGAATACAGAAGGTAACACCAGTTATTCCCAACATAATGAGCCGAACCGAGCAAACGAAGCCACTGATGGTAAGGCAAGGAAGTGAGAGTCTTCTAGAGAAAAGATTTTGCAAACAACAAAGCCTGTAGCGCTCAACTTGTCTAGGGCGATCGCTACAGGTTTTGGTTCCTATCACTAGGTACAAACAATGCTAACTCAAGAGAAACAATGTTCCCAAGTCAGTACACCCCAAAAGTGGGATGAAGCAACAGCCCAAGCGAACGTTGGTGATTATTTCCATCTGCCATACACACCAGTAATGCAGGTGGTAGAGAAAGAGAAACTGTCTGATGGACGAATCTGGTTAAAGGTAAAGCCAATGTCTAGCTCATACACTGAGGAATGGATATTAGAGCCAGAACCAGCAGTTGAGCCATCAGACCAAACAGCAGCGCAACCAGCAGGATTTGCTGGTGACTCAGTAAGCACCTTACTACGACCAATTCAGTCAGCCTTAAGAGAATTTGACTCTGGACGACATCACGGGCAACAAGACGCAGCAGAAAGATTGCACCCGATGTACACAGAGGCTAGCTGCCAATACTCTGCTGGCTATCTGGCAGGTTACAGCAACACTCCGAATCCCAAGCAACCAGAGACAGTCGCTCCACCACCCAGCTGGTCAGTATCCTATAACGCCGAATGGGATTGGTACATCGTCTGGGTAGGAGATCGGGCAGTAGATAGAGCGGCTAACGCCGAGGCAGGGGAGAAGATAGCCCAACAGTACATCGCTGCTGACAAGTTTTGGCAAGAGCATCGAGAGAGAGTTTTAGCTGGTTACGCTGATTAAACAACAACGCCCCTTAAGACACAGATAGAGGGTACTAGTATAATCAGTGCTAGTACCCTCCCCGTCTGCACCTAAAGTTAAAATGTCCTTAGAGTTACTGGAAGCTGCTTGGACAAATGGAAAAACCACACCTGATAACTGAACAACAAGACTGTCTAACACTAACTCTAGCCCAACGCCGCGCTTTCATGCGTTTGCCTCTAGAAGAACGCCGCCAGCTATTGGGGCAGCAAGCAGGGGAAATGTGTAAGCATTACCAACAAAATCCTGAATGGCAGGAACTACAAACAGGCGATGTAGTTGACTACTGAAATTATCTCTCCCAAGAGGGGCGAAGTGTGGCTAGTGAATTTCGACCCAACAATAGGAGCCGAGATCAAAAAGATCCGTCCGGCTGTAGTCATAAGTTCTGATGCTATTGGTAGACTTCCCATTAAACTAATTGCACCGATTACAGACTGGAAGCCTTATTTCGCAACGAACATCTGGCACATTAGAATTAATCCTGATATTAGCAATGGACTATCAAAAGCTTCCGCAGTAGATGCTTTGCAATTAAGAGGTGTAGACACTCAAAGGTTCATCCGTAAGTTAGGACAGTTAACTGATCCAACTATGGAAGAAATTACCATAGCGATCGCAGCAGTAATTGAGTATCAGGAGTTGCCAAGTCGATAGCGCCCTAGCAAGAGGTAAAAAAATCTGAAATGCCAACTATCACTATTACATTTGAACATCAGCAAGCCGAAGTCCCTAAATACACTTTTGGCGATCACTTATTAGTAATAGCCAACTGCGCTCCCCAGGATTGGCTAATAGGGGAAGTGGTCGGCATGACTTTAGAAACAGAAATTTATTCACCCCGTTGGTGGTACAGCTTGAAGCTAAACTCGCCTCTAGGTTACGAAGAATATGCCCAAGATGAGCTAGTACCAACAACACAAATTGCAGTGTTACAAGCAGAGTGGGAGCAAACAGAAGCAAACTGGGTTCAAGAAGATGACCAAAAACTGCTTCCCAAATTCCAGCCAGGAACGCGAGTTAGATTGAACGCCGAGAGTGGATTCAACAATCTACTAAAAGACTTTGCTGTAGTAGTAAGCAGCAATTACGTCACCGGAAAATATTGGTCAGGTTGGACATACAAACTAACAAACAAAGATTTGACAAAGCCGATTGAAATTGGAGAGGTTTGGTTAGAGTTAGCGCCGTCCACTACGCATTTATTAGCGGTAGAACAGTTGTCCTTAAATAAGTAAACCAAGAAATAAGCAAGGGTCTTAAACTAATGGCAAATTCAAATTTAATGCTGCATTGCGGCGCTTTTGGTGCTACTCGTACTGACCTAGAAGCAGTAATTACTCCCGAAGACACTCCAACGTAGACTCCAATTCCTCATACAGACATTGTCGATGCAGTAATAGCCTCAGCTGATGATGTTGGACTAACCGTAAAACGTGCGTCATACGGGCTATCTGGGAAAAAAGACTCTCCAGTATATGGAGCGCGGATGTTTGGCGTGATTAATTTCGAGAATGGAACTTCAGACTACGGCTATAGCGTCGGGTTCCGCAACTCCCACGATAAGTCGATGGTTGCGGGGATTTGCGCGGGAGCGCGTGTGTTCGTGTGCGATAATCTGGCACTATCTGGAAACTTTGCTGAAAAGCGCAGGCACATTCCAGGTAATAAATTCATTCGGTTAATTCGAGAGGCTTTCACGCTGTTGCCTGAGCAATTAGAGAACTTAACCAAGAACCTTGACCGACTGAAAATCGAGGGAATTGATGATGACGCTGCCCAAAGGATAATTTGGAATGCTGCACTCGTTGGCGCGATCGCGTCTTCTGAAATGATTCCGGTCTGGGAGGAATATCAAACCCCCACATACGAAGAGTTTGCCGAGCCGACAAAGTTCAACCTGCTAATGAGTTTCACCGAAAAACTCAAGCGATACAACAGCAATACCAAAGTAGAACAAACATATCGCCGGCTAGCTGATTTGTTTGAATTGTAAAGGCTGGTATTAAAGGACGCTTGCACCGCTACATAGTAAGCGTCCTATTTCAACTAGGAGCTAATAAGACTATGCAAAACATTTTGTTGCCACCCCAACTGAGCCAAACTTCTGGGAAAAAGATAAGGTTGCATCTGCTGCACCTAAAAGCAGTGGTACTCCTCAAACTCTTGCGGCATCCACTAAAGCTAGGACAAGTGTTTTACAGTCCTGGCGGAATATTCAAGTATTGAGTCATTGGAGCTTGTTGCCGACTGTACGATAGAGAAAATTTGCCTCATCCATGCTGTAGTTTAGATTGGCATGGAAAACAACCCAGTTGGCGACGGATTGGTAAGCGCTTTGTCCCAGATACAGCAGCAGTGCGATCGCCTTCGTACTGCGTTCAACTGGTGGATTACCTAGAGGCAGAGCCGTTCGTAATGACGCTGCATTGGATAAAGCTATCACCCGAACAACAGCAGTGGTGGTATGCCAAGCGGGTTCCAGTTGTAGCAGCGGCTCAGGCAGTCAGTCAAAAGCACAATGGCAATATTAGTCATCAGGCAGCGTGAAGCAAGAAGATTTCTATTGCTGGTAATATTCTGAGAATAAACTGATAGAGATAAGTGAAGTTATCTCTACCTAAACATATGACTCACATCCCAGACCGCCCTATTCTACCCATCACAATCGTCCCCCTTGACGGCAGACAGAAGCAAGAGCGATCACCCCAAGACAAGAACGCTCCTTCGGATATTCGTTGCTGGCAGATTGAAGAGTTCCTGCGGC
>JBGTCQ010000274.1:0-3461 GCA_041748755.1 Chroococcidiopsidaceae cyanobacterium
ATGTTGAGGGCTTGGGGTGTCTTGATTTGGAAGCTCTGACCGTATGCCAGTGTTTGGGGAGCGCTAATAATCACTGGTCTTGGCTGCGACATGTATGGTGGACTATAAATTTCCAGACGCAGTTCCTGAATGCTTCGCTCAGGGTTCCCCCCAGCTGTAACTACTCTGCCATCTGGCAGGAGCAACGCCACTGAATGATATAAACGGTTGGTAACCGCCGTCGCTGTTGCTGTCCAGGTATTCGTAGCTGGATTGTATATCTCCGCCCTCCGCGTTGCTTGAGTCGCGTCTTGATGCTTTCCACTGCCATTACAAACAAATACAGTGCGATCAGGCAACAGCACTGCATTATGGTGCTTGCGGGCGTAATTTAGCGGTGCTGCCGGTCTGTAAGTTGGGGTTGCAACCTTTAAATTTATAATGTTGACGCTGTTAGTTGTGCTGCCACTACCGCCGCCACCACCAGCGCCACCGCCGATAATTATCACCTTTTGGTCTTGGGCAGGCGGTAACATCACACTAGCCGCTTGGTTGCGGGAGTTTGCAGCCACTAACCCAGCCACTGGCGTTTCCCTGATCTTTTGCGTGGTAGATCTAGGAATAGTTAGGATGCGTGGCGAAACCCCATTGTTGTTGCCGAGGTGTGCACCTGAATAGAGAATTCTACCACTATTTAGTAGGAAAAGGTGTGCATACATTGGCAAGCGACTGGTAGGTTGTGTAAAAAAGTTCCAGTCGGTGGCAGCAGAATAAATTTCCGGGTAGGTGTCGAGACTACCATTTTCATCCCTGCCTGACAGAGCTAGGACACGACCGTCGCCTAGCGTTACCACAGTAGGTACCAGCGACCGCTATTCATCGGTGCCACCTTTGTCCATTGCTCGGTGATCGGGTCGAAGACAAGAGCAGTTGGCAAGCCATGAAATGGGTCGTATTGCTCAGTCCCACCCGCAACCATTAGGCGACCATCGGGCAGGAATGAGTGACCAGCGCAGAAAATGTCAATTGGTAAGCCTGCGGCATCCACTGGGGTGACTGGACGGGAGAAGGTACCGCTATTTACATCCCAAACAGCACTGCCATTTGTGCTATCTACATTGTCTGGATTGTTGCCTGATCCAGCCAGAAAGAAGACCTTGCCAGTGTGCAATAGAGCAGCATGTATAGGTAGTATCGGAGAGTTATATGATAATAGTTGCCAACTGCCTACAGAAGTAGTTTGCGCTATCAGCGTCGCGGATGCTGCTTGATTTAGGAGTATAGTAGTATTGCTGTGCTGAATCATTTTGCTTGAGTACCTCCCCTTTTGAGAAATTCAGTGATTTGAAAATTCCTGAAAATCTCTTTTACGGCTCTAAATCCCCCAAAAAGCGTAAGTCTTTACCTGCTGTTTAATGTTCAGCATTTTTACTTACCTTTTCCCAAAAGCAGAGAAAATTTCCAGTAGTTATACGGCTATTCTGGCAGAGCCTCTAAAGAAATTTTAGTGTTTTTACATAACTCTTCACTCTTCATAGCCTTTTCCCAAAAGCAGAGAAAATTTCCAGTAGTTATACGGCTATTCTGGCAGAGCCTCTAAGGATTGTTCAGTATTTTTACATAGCTTTTCCCAGTGGCTTCCCAAGTAAGTTGGTTGGATTCCAAAAAGCTCTAATCTGCTGGGATTAAAATATTTACTTCAGGTACACTTGACAATTTAAATGTTCACTCAGGTAAGCTGGGCAATATTGGGGATGTTCGACTAGTGCTTGTACTGTCGCAGATTGTGTCCTTTAATTCGATTGCAGGTGCAGTAGCTGCTTCTATATGTATGCTAGTCCTGCATTAGCCGCTACCCTACCAGTTGTTTGCTTTAGCTGGCGATTGGTATATTATTTTGCGCCATCGTAGCAATATCGAACGTATCCTCGCTGGCACCGAACCGCGATTAGGGCAATTACCGTCAGCACCTGAACAAACTCTCGAATAAGCCGCCTCAGCACAAAGATATAACAACTTTCTACCAAGCAAGGCAATCTTGGCAACCCAACCCTCACACACGACGAATCGTAATCTTGCTAACGTCAAATTCTCCTAACCGCACACTCATCGCTCCAGTATTTTCATCTACGCTGTACAATCTATTAGGTGTTACTAACGAGGGGGCACTAAGCGCTAATAGTTGTCCCGCTGGAGAGCAAGTCAGGTCACTCAAGCCACTATTAAAACCATTTATATGTGGATCGCCAGCTTCGGAGTCACCCTCCTCCTCGTTAAATTTCAATTGCACTAAACGGGTAAGCTTTTTTGCTCCCAGGTCTAGCTGCACTAAACTGGTTTCACCTAGCCGCCCAACTGCGGTTGTATAAATTGTACCATTAAGGCACTGAGCTAAATTACTAAACCGTTCGGTCTGGGGCAGTTTAATTTTATCGATCAAACTAATCTGACCAGTACTGATGTCAATGGCCACTAACTTAACGGGTGGTCTAATATTCTTTTTAATGACTAGACCAATCAGCGAACCGTCACTCAATCCCAGCACACTCTCAAGTGTATCTTGCTTTTTGAGTCCTGAGAGGGTAAGAATTTTTGGGGAGGTACCTAGAAAGACAAGACGAGTGGGAGCTTCCTCTTTCTTGCCAGTTCTAACAGAACCAATAGCTAGTACGAGTGTGCGCTCGACATTGGCTAAGGAAGTGAAACCAATCAATTTCTCCCCAATCTCCAGGCTAGCGGTTGTCAAGTCCTCAATCGCATTGGTCGTCACGTTTAAAGACTGCACGAATATTTTTCCAGCTTGAGATACAGGGCGCGCACCATAGATGAACAGGTTCGGCGTTGTTTGTGCAAAGACCTTGGTTGTAAGGTGCCCGATCCCAGCTGCTGCCGTGCCTGCGATCGCCAACTGACCAAATCGGCGACGTGTTATCTTTCGCTTCATATTTGCTCTCCTAAAATACTCTCGTCTTATGATGAGAAGGCAATGTTAAATCAACACCAATACTGACTTTTGTGAAAAAGTTAAATGATTATCACCATCACTCTTAACTATTTAGGCTTTGTGCTAGTTAACTTGACACTAGCGCCAAATTGACCTTTAGGCTGGAGGCACTACTTGAATCCACATTGCCACCGACGGAACTCTATTGTTATCGAGTATAGAAAGCATATACCAACCGGAAGGTGCCAGGTTTTGCTGATTTGCTAATGTGACATTAGGAAGAAACGTAACATTGACAGAAGTGCTAGTCCTAGAGGTAATGCTCACGTCTACTAGCCGTTGTTCTGTATCAAGACCATGAGTGGTCGCCATTGGTTTAATTAGATTGACTCTGGAAATGTTGAGGGCTTGGGGTGTCTTGATTTGGAAGCTCTGACCGTATGCCAGTGTTTGGGGAGCGCTAATAATCACTGGTCTTGGCTGCGACATGTATGGTGGACTATAAATTTCCAGACGCAGTTCCTGAATGCTTCGCTCA
>JBGTCQ010000275.1:0-5406 GCA_041748755.1 Chroococcidiopsidaceae cyanobacterium
ATTTATAAATACGCCAGCTCTCCCTTTGTTGAGCAAAACCAGCTTGCTTGGACTGCTTCTGTGGTCTTAGTCGGTCTCGTTTTATGTATGAGTGTTCTCTCACGCTTGGTCACCCGTCGACGCTTAAACTAGATTATGCGAACTAATAACAACTCCACTGTGAACCCAATTAACTCACCGCTAGAAGATTTGACTCCAGCTTTACGTGTCAAAGATTTAAGTTTTTACTACGGAAAACAAAAAGCGCTCGAAGCGGTGTCAATGGATATATATCAGGGACACATCACCGCAATTATTGGTCCTTCTGGTTGTGGCAAATCCACCTTTATTAAAGCCATTAATCGGATTGGAGAACTGGAAGGTAGGGTGCGGGTTGAAGGTAAGGTGGAATTTTTTGGTCAAGATATCTATGACCAGCGTGTTAACCTGAATCGATTGCGTCGTCAGATTGGCATGGTTTTCCAAAAGCCGAATCCTTTTCCAACAAGCATTTATGACAATGTTGCCTATGGAGTTAGGATAGCAGGCCGTCGCTCTAGGGGGGAGCTAGATGCAATTGTAGAATCTGCCCTGAGAAGTGCTGCTCTCTGGGATGAAGTGAAAGACTATTTAAACAAATCAGCGTTAGGACTTTCGGGTGGTCAGCAACAGCGCGTATGTATTGCCAGAGCTTTAGCAGTAAAGCCGAAAGTTTTACTTATGGATGAACCTGCTTCTGCCCTCGATCCGCTCGCTACAATGAAAATCGAGGAACTGATCCATACATTGCGCCAGCAAGATTTAACGATCGCAATTGTTACTCACAATATGCAGCAGGCTACTCGCGTTTCTGATTACACTGCTTTTTTCAGCACCGATGAAAGTCGCATTGGTCAAATGGTTGAATTTGGACCCACAGCCCAGATTTTCACTGCTGCTACTCATCCCCGTACCCGTGATTATGTTGAAGGTCGTTTTGGTTGAGGTGTTTCCTGACTTCTGGGAAGCTTTCGCGGCTGGGCTGGAGATTTTTCACACCCAACCCAACACTGACAATTTTAACCAAAGCGCCCGCTCACATACTGCTGTGTCGCTTCCTGCTGAGGATTTTGGAAAACTAGCTCTGTCTTGTTGTACTCCACTAAGTAGCCCATACGACCTCCTTTTTCCGTTGCTGCGGCATTGAAAAAGGCTGTCATATCAGACACCCGCGAAGCTTGTTGCATGTTGTGGGTGACAATAACGATTGTATATTTCTCCTTGAGTTCCTGAAGCAGCTCTTCAATGCGAAGACTAGAAATCGGGTCAAGAGCGGAGGCGGGTTCGTCCATCAAGATCACTTCCGGCTGAATTGCGATCGCCCGCGCAATACATAATCGCTGTTGTTGTCCACCCGACAGCGAGAGACCACTTTGATTAAGTTTATCTTTAGTTTCATCCCACAGAACTGCCTGCCGCAGCGATTGCTCAACCAACTCATCCATATTGCCTTGATAGCCGTTAATACGTGCTCCAAAGGCTATATTTTCATAAATTGACTTGGGGAAGGGGTTGGGCTTCTGAAACACCATGCCAATTTTGCGTCGCACATCTTCAATTCTGCGATCAAATTTTTTATCGTAGAGATTTTCGCCCCGGAACTTAACACTTCCTTCTACTCGCGCTCCTGGAATCAGATCGTTCAAGCGGTTGAAACATCTCAGTAGTGTACTTTTCCCACAACCAGAAGGACCAATAAAAGCTGTGATCTGGTTTGTGTAAATATCTAAGAAGACATCCTTCACCGCTAAAAACGAGCCGTAGAAAATAGAAACATTCTCAGCTCGCAAAATTGCTTTTGGTTCAGCAAGCACTGAAGAATTGGACTGCTTCAACGAATCGAAGTTCATAATTTAGAAAAGGTAAAAAAACATCTATTGCTACACTCAAGTAGATTAGCCGTCTTATGTCATGTGGGCTATGAATTCAATTGCGGTTTTGTTGGAATTTGTTTCGTAAGAAGATCGCTGTACCATTCATTAGCAACAGCACAACCATTAAAACAATGATGCCAGCGGCAGCATTAGTATGAAAGGCTGCTTCTGGACGAGAAACCCAGTTGAAAATTTGAATTGGCAGTGCTGTAAACGAGCTTTGAAAGCCTTGGATAGCAAGCGGAGGCAAGTAACTAATATACACAACAGCCCCAATCACAATCAGAGGAGCTGTCTCGCCAATTGCCCGCGAAAGCGCCAGAATTGTACCTGTAAGAATACCTGGTAAAGCAAGGGGAAAAATTTGCTCTCGGATTACTTGCCACCTAGTTGCACCCAACGCAAAACCCCCTTGTCGTAAGCTATCAGGAACAGAGCGTAGCGCTTCGCGGGTGGTAATGATGATAATCGGTAGAATCAACAAACTCAGGGTTAAACCGCCAGCTAAAATACTGCGCCCGTTTGTAATTGGTGCCAACCAGCGGACAAAGATTTGTAAACCTAGCAAACCGTAAATAATCGATGGCACTGCCGCTAAATTTGCGATATTAATTTCAATTAGCTGAGTAAACCAACTATCAGTTGCATATTCTTCTAAAAAAATTCCTGCCCCAACTCCTAAAGGAAAAGCAACTAAAGCCGTTACCATTAATAGCCAAATACTACCAACTAATGGAGCTACTACTCCAGATTGAAGAGCACGGCGAGAAGGAAAACTAGTAATAAAAGCCCAATTTACTCGGCCAAGGCCATCAACAAGCACATCTACGAGCAAAATGGCTAGCACTACCAATCCAAAGAAGGTAGCAGCCCAAGCCGCTATTGAGAAAAACTTATCAATGTTGTAACGAGTAGATAGATCACTCTTAAACTTTGAATTTGTTTCTGAGTTGATTTCATCTACTGTTTGAAAACTCGGCACTGTCATTCGTATTTCTCCCGGAAGCGGCGAACGAACCAAAAGCTAAAAATATTTAGGGTGAAGGTAATCAGAAATAGAGTCATTCCAACCGCAAAGATCGTTTTGTAGGCTAGCGAACCTGCTGGCGTGTCTCCTTTACTTACCTGAACGATGTAAGCTGTCATCGTTTGAATCGGTACAAGCGGATTCAGACCGAGTTGCGGGTTTTGTCCGGCGGCAATAGTCACAATCATTGTTTCCCCAATGGCACGGGAAATCGCCAAGATAAAAGATGCCACAATACCCGATAGAGCAGCTGGAAGAACAACGTTGAGGATGGCTTCGCGTTTCGTCGCTCCCAAAGCATAAGCTCCTTCTCGCAGGCTGCGCGGCACGGCATAGATAGCATCTTCACTTAAAGAAGCTACTAGGGGAACAATTGAAACTCCCAATACTAGCCCCGCACTCAAGGCATTGAATCCAGACAAACCAGGGATAATTTTTTGCAGATACGGTGTTACTAGCAACAGGGCAAAGTAACCAAAAACTACAGTCGGCACCCCTGCTAGAATTTCTAGTGATGGCTTGAGCCAGCGACGCATTTTAGCCGGAGCGTACTCGCTCAAGCAGACGGCGGATAATAAGCCAACGGGTAAGGCAAGGGCGATCGCAATTACTGATGTCAGAAGTGTAGCGCTAATTAGCACTATGATTCCGAACTGCTTATCAGCAAACAGTGGTGTCCACTGCCGTTCGGTTAAAAACCGCCAAACGGGTACTTCCTGAAAAAATTCCACTGTTTCAAAGATCAGCGTCAGGACAATACCAAGTGTGGTCGCTACTGAGACAAAGGCAAACCCAGCAAATATTGCTCTTACTAATGCCTCTATTCGCTTATTCAGAGTGCGATTGGGACGCCACAGCCCAGAATCACTAATATTACCCGGCGGAGTCGATGATATATCGGCAGCCATTTTGGAAATACCTTATAAGTTGAAACTCCTGGTTTTTCAGACATTGAACCAGCTCTAAAGGAGCTGGCTTCAGGTTATTTTATTTATCTAAACCAGGAGCAATTACCGGACTTTACTTTGCTTTGCCCAGCAGTTCTTTTAGAGTGGAGTTTGAAGAACTCTCATCCGCAAAGAGCGAACCTACTGTACCACTTTGGAAGCGTGACTGAACTTGAGAATTTAGATCGCTGGGTAGCGGCACATAGCCCACTTCTGTTACTAGCTCTTGGTTATCTGGAGCCAGATTGAAGTCAACAAACGCCTTAACTTCGGGGCGCGTCGCAGCATCTTTCTTGACGTAGATAAACACTGGGCGAGATAGCGGAGCGTAAGTTCCATCATTAATTGCCTGTTCGCTGGGGGCAACACAGCCTTTACCCGCATCAATGGAAACAAGCTTTAACTTGTCTTTGTTGTTGGCGTAATATGCATAGCCGAAGTAGGCTAGTCCACCTGTGTCTCCACTCACGCCCTGTACTAAAGTGTTGTCATCTTCGCTAGCAGTGAAGTCACCCCGGCTGCTGCCTTCCTCACCTGTAACTTGATCTGTGAAGAAGTCGTAGGTACCGGAGTCAGTACCAGGTCCGTAGAGGCTTAATTTCTGATCGGGGAAGTCAGAGCGAACTTGATTCCAGTTAGTAATTTTGCCCTGAGCCGCTGGTTCCCACATTTTTTTCAACTCATCAACCTTAAGACACTCGGCAAAGCTGTTTTGGGGATTAACCACAACGGAGATGCCATCATAGAAAGCCGGAAGTTCAATGTATTCAATTCCTGCCTTATTGCAGAGTTCCACTTCTTCAGCCTTGATCGGGCGAGAGGCGTTGGAAATATCAGTTTCCCCTCCGCAGAACTTCTTGAAGCCGCCACCCGTACCAGACTCTCCTACAGTAACTTGCACATTAGTATTTGCCTTTTGGAACTCTTCCGCCATTGCCTCCGAGACAGGAAGCACGGTACTGGAGCCATCTATCTTCACGCTTCCAGATAAGTTAGAGTTGGTTGCTGTATTTGCGGCTGGACTAGCGCTGTCAGCTTCAGGAGTAGTGGTATTAGAAGCCTGATTGCCATTGCAAGAGGTGACTCCCAACAACAGAGCAACTACAGAGGTAAGTGATACTAGACGAGTTTGAGAAAACATAATATTTTTTAACTTCTTTCACATAAACCCCTTCTGAAGCCTATACCTTAGTTATAAACATGAGATTAAGGTCTAATTAAGAAAAGGTTAAATTAGTACAGTTTTATACAGGCTAGATTGCTCCAAATTGAGTTCTAGAATAAAAAGAAAATCCAAGGGGTTTATCCTCGTAGAACTAAAGATTCTATGAGATAAAGCTCAGTTCAACAAAAATAGACTTATTAAGAATAGTGGAATTTGGACCCACAGCCTAGATTTTCACTGTTAAAGGTCGTTTTGGTTAAGGTGTTGACTCTACAGCGATCGCAGTCAACTGAACGGTAAATCTAGTCCATCCCTCACTGCTAGCAACCTGGATCGTTCCCTGGAGTGTTTCAACTAGCTTCTGTACGAGCGCTA
>JBGTCQ010000276.1:0-2650 GCA_041748755.1 Chroococcidiopsidaceae cyanobacterium
AGTAGTCAGCGTTTGGCCTTTAGCGGATTACGAGTTGAATACCAAGCTGTGGACGGACGGCGTACTAGCAACTTCAATCTGGCCAGGACAGCGGGTGGATATAAAAATGGCACGTTGCCAAGCTAAGTTTATTATTCTGCGAGAAAACTATTCTTATTATCAGACGCTACGGGAGAAGCTCCAGTGGGCGGGGGCGAGAATTCACTATAGCAATAATCATCGTAATTCAACATTTTAGCAACAAACTGAGGGACACCATGACTTATCTCGAAACAGCGGCGCAATTTTACAGCGAAGTAGCAAAAACACCACAAATCGGTCTTTGTTGCGTCCAAAGTAGTCCTCTGCAATTGCCAGGGCTACATATTCCTCCGCAAATGCAGGAAATGAACTACGGCTGTGGCACCACCGTCCACCCAACTGAACTTGCTAACAATCCTACTGTGCTATACGTAGGCGTTGGTGGCGGCTTAGAAGCGTTACAATTTGCCTATTTTTCCCGCTGTGCTGGTGCTGTAATTGCTGTTGATCCAGTTGCGTCCATGCGCGAAGCAGCTGCGCGTAACCTCGAAATCGCAGCCAAAGAAAACTCCTGGTTTGACCTTAGTTTTGTTGAAATTCGAGAAGGCGATGCTTTTACCCTACCTATCCCTGATGCTTCTGTTGATGTAGTGGCACAGAATTGTCTGTTTAACATCTTTGAACCCGCTGACCTTTCCAGAGCGCTTCAGGAAGCATACCGAGTGTTAAAACCAGGCGGACGCTTGCAGATGAGCGATCCCATTGCCACCCGTCCTATCCCAGAACATTTGCAACAAGATCAGCGGTTACGAGCAATGTGTCTATCTGGCGCTTTCACCTATGAGCAGTATATTGAGCGGATTGTTGGCGCTGGCTTTGGTCAAGTCGAAATTCGGGCGCGTCGTCCTTACCGCCTTCTAGATCGCCACAACTATAATCTAGAAGACAATTTACTTCTAGAAAGCCTCGATTCTGTCTCCTTCAAAGTTCCTATCCCAGAAGATGGCCCCTGCATTTTCACAGGTAAGACAGCCATCTATGCTGGTTCAGAATCGTTCTTTGATGACTCAGCTGGGCATATTTTACAGTCGAGTGTCCCAGCATCTGTGTGTGATAAAACAGCTGCGAAGCTGGCAGCATTAACTGGAGGAGACATTTTATTTACAGATTCAACTTGGCATTACAACGGTGGCGGTTGTTGTTAGGGGTATTTGGCACTTCCTAGCGTGCCCCTTGATATTCTAATTAATCTTGATGCTGTATCTACACAATAAAACTAAGACAAACCTAAAATTGGATTTAACATAAAGGTATAATTCAATATTATTTGATGCAAACAACATCGGCGATCGCACCAAATAAGACTATTTCCGGCTTTCATGCCCTTGCTGAACCATTGCGGATTCAGGTACTAGAACTGCTGCGAGAGCGGGAACTCTGCGTGTGCGAACTCTGTGAATACTTAGGGGTCGCTCAGTCGAAACTATCTTTTCATCTAAAAATTCTCAAGGAAGCTGAGTTGGTTCGCACTCGCCAAGATGGGCGGTGGATCTACTACAGTCTCAACCTGCCTCAGTTTGTTGTCATAGAACAGTACCTGGCAGAGTACCGCCGCACATCAGTGATGTTGCCAGCCCGCACTTGCTAAGGCAGCTTGAATACATCGATGTTCTTAAACCTATGATCACTTCATCACCCTTAATAATTCTTCTACAAATCAATTTAATTTTAAATGATGTGATTGTACCCTTTAGTTAAGACATAAGGGTGAGATCAATCAACGCAATAGTAAAAGCAAACAGAATGAAGGTTGCTATCTAGACTAAGAGTATTTCCTGCTCAGTAATACTCCTGCTTGACATATCAAATTTATTTGAAATAATAGATTTAGCTAGTGCTAAGGATGAGCATGCAGTCAGTTCCAAAGTTAGTTTCGCGGCTGGCTCTGTGGAATTCAGTTTCCCACTGCTGGCGAGAGACAGTGGCAGAGGGTATTGGCACGTTTATTCTTGTATTTGCAGGTACTGGCGCTGTGATGGTCAACCAAATCAGTGACGGGGCGATAACACATCTGGGTATCAGCTTTGTGTTTGGGGCTGTAGTAGCCGCTTTGATTTACGGGATGGGGCATCTCAGTGGCGCACACTTTAACCCAGCTGTGACACTGGGGTTCTGGACGAGTGGCTTTTTCCCCAAGCGCCGAGTGCTGCCTTATATCTTGGCGCAGTCATTAGGAGCGATCGCCGCCTCAACCTTACTGCTAATTAGCCTGGGACGTATTGGCAATCTAGGTGCGACTTTACCACTCAAGGGAAATTGGTTGCAATCTTTGGTGCTGGAAACCGTGCTGACGTTTATCTTAATGTTTGTAATTTTGGGTTCAGGGCTTGATCGTCGCGCTCCAATTGGCTTTGCCGGGTTAGCAATTGGATTAACAGTGGGACTGGAAGCAGCATTTATGGGACCGATTACAGGAGCCAGTATGAATCCAGCGCGATCGCTCGGTCCAGCTGTAGTCGCAGGAATTTGGCAGGATCACTGGGTTTATTGGGTTGCACCGATTTTAGGAGCGCAGCTAGCAGTACTAGTCTACAGACAACTTTCCAACGGATTTCGTGATACTCAATAA
>JBGTCQ010000277.1:0-9184 GCA_041748755.1 Chroococcidiopsidaceae cyanobacterium
AACTAATTTTAAATGCATGGCAATACCTTACAGGCGGATTTTACTCAAACTGAGCGGTGAAGCCTTGATGGGCAACCTGGGTTATGGCATCGATCCAGGAGTTGTTCAAGGAATTGCAGATGAAGTGGCAGAAATAGCAGCTACTGGCGTTCAGATCGCTATTGTAGTAGGTGGTGGTAATATTTTTCGCGGTGTGAAGGCATCGGCAGCGGGTATGGATCGGGCAACTGCCGATTACATCGGGATGATTGCCACTGTAATGAACGCCCTAACGCTCCAAGATTGCCTGGAGGGAATTGGGGTACAGACACGAGTGCAAACAGCGATCGCTATGCAAGAAGTAGCAGAACCGTATATCCGCCGTCGTGCGATCCGCCACCTAGAAAAAGGACGAGTGGTAATTTTTGGCGCTGGATCTGGGAATCCCTTCTTCACTACCGATACTACCGCGGCTCTAAGAGCTGCTGAGATTGATGCAGAGGTTGTTTTTAAAGCGACTAAGGTAGACGGAGTTTACGATGCCGATCCCCAGCTACATCCTGGAGCTAAACGCTATCAAAGCCTTACATACGGTGACGTTCTGGCTCAAGACCTACGGGTGATGGATGGTACCGCGATCGCTCTATGTAAAGAAAACAATATCCCAATTCTTGTATTTGACCTCTCGGTACGAGGTAACATCCACCGAGCGGTAATGGGAGAAGCTATTGGAACTCTTGTGGGAGGTTTTTTGTGAAGTTAACTGAAGCTGAGACTACAATGCAGAAAACTGTTGAGGCAACTCAACGAGCTTTTAATACAATTCGCACTGGTCGTGCTAATCCGAGTCTGCTTGACCGCGTAACGGTGGAATACTACGGTTCCCCTACGCCGCTTAAATCCCTGGCAAACATCAGCACCCCTGATGCAAGTACGATTACAATTCAACCGTTTGACCGTACTACTTTAAACTTGATCGAGAAGGCGATTTCTTTGTCAGATGTGGGGTTAACCCCAAACAATGACGGTTCGACGATCAGGTTGAACATTCCTCAGCTAACGAGCGATCGCCGTAAAGAATTTGTCAAACTCGCTGCTAAGTATGCGGAAGAAGGGCGCGTTGGTATTCGTAACATCCGCCGCGATGCTTTAGATTCGATTCGTAAGCAAGAAAAAAGCAGTGAAATTTCTGAAGATGAAGCGCGGGATCAGCAGGAGACTCTGCAAAAGCTGACTAACAAACACACTGCCAGAATTGACGAATTACTTGCAGAAAAAGAGAAAGAGATTACAACTGTTTAGCTAAAACTTAGTCAATCAAAGTCCGCGTGAATACACACACAAGTGAACAAATAGCTAGTGTTTCAACTGCTACTATTAAACATTGCGGTATATGGTATGGAGAGCATTCAACAATTGTAGCCAACAAAATCAGCGCCCATCCGCACTGAGCGGACTTACCATAACCTGTGGAAATAATACAGGTGCGGATTGCTATTAAATAATTCCGAGATAGTGTTTTTAGTAACTATCGATAGAATTAATAACTATGAGCGTTATAAAAATGAAGAGCATAAACTTTAGTTAACGTTACTATCATTATTTTATAGGAGAAGATTTACGAAACTGACTAATGTACCTTGAGTGCTCAGGCTGAATACTTTACTGAAGTTGTGAGTTTATGCTCAACAAATGGGCAAAATTAGTTAAAGCCTTCTCAAGCTATATGCTCGGAAAAATCTAAAACTTAGGAGTAGAATTTCAGTCCTATGTATGATTGTATTATCGTCGGCGCAGGTCCAGCTGGTGGAACATCTGCCTATCATTTAGCCAAGCGGGGACGTTCTGTTTTAGTTTTAGAAAAAGAATCGTTGCCACGGTATAAGCCTTGTGGCGGTGGGGTATCACCCGCGATCGCCAAATGGTTTGACTTTGACTTTTCTCCAGCAATTTCAGTGAAGGTAAACACGATTCGGTACACCTGGAAAATGGGTGATCCTGTGCAAACTAAACTCAACACACCAGAGCCGATGTGGATGGTAAGGCGGGACGTTTTCGACCATTTCCTGATCCAGCAGGCACAGCAGCAGGGAGCTGAACTAAGAGATAACACAGAAGTCACGGGAATTCAGTTTAAAAGTGACCATTGGCAGGTCACTACAGCCTCCGGAACAGTCTCTGGTCGCTATTTAATTGCGGCAGATGGAGCCAAGGGACCAATGGCAAGATTGCTTGGATTTAAAGACCGCAAACGTCGTTTAGGTGGAGCCTTGGAAGCTGAAGCACCCGCGCAGGTGGAAAACCGCCACATCGCTCATTTCGAGTTTGGCATGGTCAAAAATGGCTATATTTGGAACTTCCCCAAAGCTGATGGTTATTCTATTGGGATTGGCACGTTCCGGGGTGGTGAAGGACAGGACTTTAAGAGTATTCTGAGTGAGTATGCGACGCTCTTTGGTGTAGATATTAAAACCAGCAAGCAGTATGGTCATCCGCTTTGCCTGTGGGATGGTAATCAAAAACTGCATACTCAAAATGCAGTTTTGGCTGGGGAAGCGGCTTGTGTAGTTGACCCGATGACAGCAGAAGGCATTCGTCCGTCGATTTTTAGTGGATTGAAGGCAGCTGAAGCAGTTGATCGGGCGATCGCAGGTGAGTTCAATGCCCTAGAAAAATATACCCAGGCGATCACGGAAGAATGGGGCACTGATATGGCCTGGGCGCAGAAATTGGCTGGGGTGTTCTACCGCATTCCTGGCATTGGCTACAAAGTGGGTGTTAAGCGCCCCTCTGCTACTCAGCGCATGGGTCAGATTCTATGTGGGGAAATGAGTTATGGTGATGTTGCTGGTCGTGCCCTCAAGCGACTCGGCGGCAGCTTATTGCCTGGTATGGGTGGTTAAAAATAGTTATGAGTTTTGAATTTAAACAACTCAAAACTCACGACTCTCAAAGCAGTCATTGCGTAGCAAATTAAAATTAGTGATGTTTTATTTATTGAGTGGATTAAAGCGATAAGCGTGAAATTCTACTATTCAAAAAAGTGAGAGTGCTGCAATAGCATCAAAATTTTCAAATGAACCAAGGCTCAAATGACTAACTTGTCGTATTTGCGACGATTTTCGTGCATCTAGGGAAGATGATGCCATAATTTAAATAATTCATCAAATCAAAACCGATTTGATATTAGTCTCGCTAAAGTACCTGATAACAAGAGTACTAGATGAATCAGCACAAAAACATGAGGTAGTAACGTGTGTAGTGATCTTTTCATTCTTGCAGGAGTTCCTAATTGGCATTCCTCGTAGTTTCATCGGCTAAGGCAACAGCGGAGATTTTAAAGTCGATGCGTCAAGACTATTCCACCCTAAATACTGATAAAAGACATTCAAATATGACATGCCATTACTAACTGCCGTTATCTCCCCCATATTCTTTTTAAAATGCTCCGTGCAATCTAAAAGATAATATACTTTGGACAAAACTTTGATTTTATAAAATGGTACCGACTGGCTACAACACAACTAAAGACTCTATTACTTAGAGTAAGCAAACATTAATAATGAAGTTATAGCAGCTTGTGCCAATTCACAACAATGGGAGAACGTTACCAGATGTTGTTTTAACTGAGGGCTGACTATATGATCCAGAACAACTTGAAAGCCCTACTGGTCGTCTATAAAGTTATCCGGTTTTTGCTACTCAATAATTCATTATTACTTATAGAAAACACTTATGAGTTCCAAACTTCCAACGCCAATCCGCAAGCTGCTGAAGGCTACGAGCTTCTGGAAAAATAATTATTTTATTTTAAGAGAGTTCAAGTACTTCCGTAGGATTGCAATCCTAGCTGTAGTATTCACAGTATTGGCGGCAGTCTTTGAGGGATTTGGGATTGGTTTGATCTTAGCTTTCTTACAAAGTATGCTCAATCCCAACAAGGCACCAATTAAGACAGGGCTTGAGTGGTTTGATGTAGGGGTTCTAGGAATCAATGCTTCTGATACTGAGCGATTTTATCGGATATCTGCTCTAATTCTAGGGATAACATTATTACGTTTAGGTATTACTTATTTAGGACGACTTTATACTTTTAGCGCTCAATTTTATTTAGGATATCAGTTGCGCAAACGGCTTTTTGAACAGCTTCAATCAGTCAGCTTAAATTACTTTGCAAAAACACGTTCTGGTTCATTGATCCATAGTATTACAGGCGAAGTCAACCAAATTCAACAGGCTTTTGATGTAGTTTCTGTTTTTCTTGCTAAAAGCTGTATCTTAGTCGTTTACGTATTCTCCATGTTTTTGCTGTCCTGGCAGCTTACGCTGATTGCAGTCATGACGTTTAGTCTGCTAGGAGTAGGAATATCGACACTATTGAAACAGGTACGCGAAGAGAGTTTTTCTAGGACAAAGGCCAGTAAACAGTACACTTCAATTTCCCTAGAATTTATCAATGGCATTCGCACAGTTCAGGCATTTGCAGCGCAAGGCTTTGAGCGCAGACGGTTTGATAATGCTAATTCTCAGCTTCTCAAAGCTTCAACCCAAGCTAAATCAGCACAGGCACTAGTAGAACCTTTATCTGAAGGGGTAGCTACTATAATTCTTATTAGCATATTAATTGTGGCATTTACCAATCTGATCCCAAATGGACAGATGCAGCCAGCTTCGTTACTAACATTTTTATTTGTCTTACTACGTATAATGCCAATTAGGCGTCAGATTGATGGAGCCAGAGTAAGACTTAACAATTTTCAGGGTTCGCTGAGTAACATTAAGGAGCTTGTCAGAACTGACGACAAACCTTACTTTAAAGATGGCAAATTGCAGTTTTCGGGATTGAAGCAAGATATTGAGTTTGTGTCTGTAGAGTTTGGGTATGACCCAAATGAACTAGTGTTACATAACATTAATTTAACTGTTAAACAGGGACAGACGACAGCACTTGTGGGAGGGTCCGGTGCTGGCAAAAGCACCCTGACAGACTTGATTCCACGATTTTATGAGCCAACCCAAGGTAAGATTCTGATCGATGGAGTAAATGTGCAAGAGTTTAAGATTAACTCTTTGCGTCGAAAGGTGGCTATTGTAAGTCAGGATACTTTCATTTTCAACACTTCTATCCGGAACAACATTGCATATGCCTTAGAAGAGGTAGATGAAACTAAGCTCTGGGAGGCAGCGCGGCTAGCTAATGCGTTGGAATTTATTCTAGAAATGCCTGATGGGTTTGACACCCAGTTGGGAGATCGGGGAATTAGGTTATCAGGAGGTCAGCGTCAGCGGATAGCGATCGCTCGTGCTTTGCTACGTGATCCAGATATCTTAATTCTGGATGAAGCAACAAGTGCGCTAGATTCTATATCTGAGCGCTTGATTCAGGAGTCGATAGAAAAGCTTACTGTAGGCAGAACAGTAATTGCGATCGCCCATCGGTTATCTACAATTGTCCGAGCAGATAAAATTGTGGTGCTAGAACAAGGGCGAATTGTAGAGCAGGGAGGGTATCAAGAGCTATTACTCCAACGTGGTAAGCTCTGGAATTATCATCAAATGCAACACGAAGTAGGTCAAATAGGTTAGCACCATATATTGTGAGTAAAATCTAAATTTAATTGTGGCAGCTAAAACAGCAAGAGAAAATCTGACTAATCTCCTAATCAAGCTAGCTGATATGCCAATAGCATCTGTAATTATTCTAGCTTTACGCGGCCTTTGCTATAGTTGACGCTGATTGAAAAGTCCATCTGGAAATCGATTATGCCATCAATTGAAGAAACAAATCTGACATCAAGACCAAACATGGAGAATTTCGCCGAGCAACAGGATCAAGAAATTGCCTCAGTATTGCGATCGCGTGCACCTTGGACTCATAACATTGATTTAGTCTTCCTTGTAGGTTGTCCCCGAAGCGGCACAACCTGGCTCCAGGCAATGCTAGCTTCCCATCCTGCCATCTATACGGGACCGGAGACAAGATTCTTTGCTCTAGTTGGCGGACTCGAAAAAGAATTCCAGCGTCCTGACTCCGCAAAAGCTGGTCTTCCTGTATATACAACTAAGGAAGACTTTTACAAAGTTACGGCTGAGTTGTTTTGGTCTTTAATATCAGCATTAAATTATCCGCCTGGTGAATCCAAATACTTTCTGGAAAAAACACCCCATCATTGCCTATTTTCCGAGTTTATTCTCAACACATTTCCTAATGCACGTTTTATTCATTTAATCAGAGATGGTCGTGCAGTTGTCTCATCAATGGTGCGAGCTTCAAAAAGTTGGGGACAACATTGGGCCCCCGAAACTGTGGATCAAGCAACTCAAAGTTGGTTGAGGCATACTGCGGCAGGTCGGATGATAGCTGAACAAACAAAGGGTACGAATCAGTATATAGAGGTTAGATATGAAGATATTAGACAAAATCCGCACTACCACCTGTCAAGACTGTTTGAGTGGTTGGAATTGCCTACAAATGAGTCTTTAATTAACTCTGCAATTGATTCAAATGCTTTAGACAAAGTTGTGAGTTCCCAAGAACCATTTGCGTCGATTCCGATGATTGATGGCAATGTAATCGTGCCAAAAGCTCAAACAGCGTATCCAGAAGGCTTCATTGGTCCAGCATCATTCAATGTTGAGGATATTCAGCTGAGCAAGCTTCAACGTCTTCGGGTCGAGTATCTGGCGGGTAACCTTCTGCAAGAACTAGGTTACCAGGGGGTAAAGCAGTTATCAATCTGGGAGAAAATTGCTACCTCTACTAAGCTGCGTAGGAAACTTCGCCTGCCGCTGGTTTGAATACTTGCAATATGTTAATCAACCATTAAGTTTTGACGGCTATAGTTGGCATTGTGAACATTTGGATATTATTGTTTTAAAATTTAATTCTATATTAAATAACAACAGAATTGTGCAACCATGAACATCGGTCATTTATACGGTTTTAACAGCTATCCACCCGAACATGGAGGAGGTATTCATAACTACAATTTGGTACTTAATTTAACAAAACTTGGTTGTAAAATTCACACATTTGATTATGAGAAAAATCCCCAATGTATTACTTATCCCACCAACGATGAAGGAATCCAAAATTTTTTAGATAATGTTGATGTTTTGTACATCAGAATTGATGGTGGTTCTCTTGCTGGTAATAAACTGAAGCTCCAATGTATGGAACAGTGTGGAGATAAGCCAATAATTTGGGAGATTAACTCTACTGCTGAAGAGATGTTGTCAAAGTTCAAGTTTAAGTCGCTCCTTAACAACATGCCTGAAGGAAACTTACTGAATAAATTAAGGCAGGAGAGTAATGATTTTTTTATCCAACTAAAAATGCAACGACAGGTAGATAGGGAAGAGCGTTATCGCCGCAAATACGCAAAGATGGTGGATGCAGCAATTTGTGTATCAGATTCGCTGAAAGAGTATGCTGTGAACGGTTTGGGAATTCAAAAAGGTGAGGTTATTCCTAATGGATCTGAACCTACATTGTTTTCTCCAGAAAAGAAAGATGAAAACCTATTTCAAGCTTACAAAGACTATTTCAAGGTTATTTATGCAGGTGACTCCCGATGGCCTTGGCAAGGATTTGACTTGCTCACAGGAGTAATAGAGCGGGCATCACACCAAGAACACAAAATACTCTTTATTGTTCTAAATAACGGACTTGAAGATTCTATAAAAACAGGAGATAACGTATTAGTATTTAATAATGTGAATTATACGGATGTGGCACCTTATCTAGCCTCTGCTGATGCCTGCCTTTGTCTTTATCACGACTTTCCCTGGTCTAAATATGGCTTTCATCTATCTTCACTTAAGCTGTTTGACTACATGGCATCTGGTAAACCTGTAATAGCTTCTCGGCTTGGTCAATTGGCTACAGTTATAGAGGATGGGAAGGACGGATTGCTGGCAGAAAATGATGTAAATGATATTTATGACAAAATATTATTTTGTTTCAAACATCAGGAGCAAGCGGTGCAAATTGGAGTATCTGCTAGAAGAAAAGTTGTTGATTTTTATAATTGGGAACGAGTTGCCAAATCCACGCTTGATGTAATCAAATCTGTAAGTAGTAGTAAGGAAGTAGCAGGATTGTCCAAAAACTAAAATTTTCAAGAAGTTATAAGTGCTATTAGAAATTAAATAAGTCTCTAAAATAGATAGGCTCTATAGCTGTTTCAGGGAGGTTAAGCTAGAGGAGAGAAACTGATAGGATACGAGCAGACTACAAGCTTTGAGCAGAGACATGTTCAACCTCAACAGCCTGATTGATGATGCTAAATGTTATCGGATGGTACGTCAACTGCGATGGCAGGAGGACGTTTGCTGTCCCAACTGCGAGAGTGCCGAGGTGAGCAAACGAGGAAAAGATGACACCCAACCTCAGCGACAGCGCTACTTGTGTAAGGCATGTGGGTTTAATTTTGATGATTTGACCAACACGATCTTTGCTGGGCATCATCAACCGCTACGGCGTTGGATTGGCTGTTTGTATCTGATGGGATTGAACCTCTCAAGCGAGCAAATTGCGGCTGAACTTGATTTGGACAAAGATGATGTTTACCAGATGACGATGCAACTGCGCTCAGGCATTGTCTCCAAGCAGCCACAGGTGGAATTATCCGGGGAGGTAGAGTGCGACGAGATGTACCTTAATGCTGGACACAAAGGCAACTGCGAAGCAGTCAAAAAAAAGGTCGTTCAGGACGGCGACATCGCCTCAAAGGGGTTCGGGGTCGTGGTAACCTCGAAAAAGAAAAACCGCCGCTCTTCGGTATGATCCAACGAGGCGGAAAAGTCGTGATTCGGATGCTCGCGAACGTCCAGCAACTGACGATTAAACCGCTTATTCAAGCCGCGATTGCCAAAGGTGCGACTGTTTACACCGACGAGTATGGCATCTACAACGCACTGGTCGATTGGGGCTACGAGCATCAGAGTGTTTGTCATGGTGCGGGAGAGTACGCCCGTGACGATGACAAAGATGGATTTCACGAAGTGCATATCAACACGATGGAAGGATTTTGGTCATTGCTACGTTCATGGCTGCGTCCTCACCGAGGCGTTTCACAGGAGAAATTGCCGCTCTATCTGGGCTTTTTCGAGTTTGTCCACAATGCCAAAAAACGTGGTAAAGCATTGCTAGGAGCGCTGTTGGAAACTCTACTATCGACCTCCCCGAATCAGCTATAGAGCC
>JBGTCQ010000278.1:0-17584 GCA_041748755.1 Chroococcidiopsidaceae cyanobacterium
GATTGAGTGTTTGGCAGATAAAGGATATCAAGGCATCCAAAAGCTTCATCCCAATAGCCGCACTCCTCAAAAAAAGCCTAGAGGTCGGGTGTTGAACCCCAGCAAAAGAGCCAAAACACCGAGTTAGCTCAATTGCGAGTAGTTGGTGAGCATGTAAATCGTCGCTTGAAGATATTTAAAATTTTGTCGGA
Organism: Chroococcidiopsidaceae cyanobacterium; assembly: GCA_041748755.1. Taxonomy (GTDB): domain Bacteria; phylum Cyanobacteriota; class Cyanobacteriia; order Cyanobacteriales; family Chroococcidiopsidaceae; genus JAHHHE01. Next base: position 192 of record JBGTCQ010000278.1, read on the forward strand.
GCGCTATCCCAACCGACGTAGACGTTTTGGATTACGTTTCAATCAGATTGCTGGGTTGTCCAATCAAGAACTCAGTCTAGCTAAATAACCATTTGCAAGAGATCTAATATAGTAGTTCCAAAAAGGAGTTGAAGTTGGAATAGAAATAAATATCATAATTTTTTGCTTTCAACCATACTTTTGAGTAGGTAAGTTAGTAGCTTTTTTAGCAAATTAAATATAAAGCGGTTACTCAAAAACTACTGTGCGATTTCCATACACCAAAACTTGATTCTGCAAATGCGATCGCACTGCTCTAGCTAAAACTACTCGCTCCAAATCTTTACCTTTGCGAATCAAATCCCCCACATCATCCCGATGACTTATCTGTACTACATCTTGATGAATAATTGGTCCTGCATCTAAGTCACCTGTAATATAATGTGCTGTTGCACCAATAATTTTGACACCACGATCATAAGCTTGACGGTAAGGATCAGCACCCATAAATGCAGGTAAGAACGAGTGATGAATATTAATAATTTGCGGGAATTGAGCGATAAACTCTGAACTGAGAATTTGCATGTATTTTGCTAACACAACTAAATCAATGTTGTATTGTCGCAGTAATTCTAATTGTTTAATTTCTTGAATTAATTTATTTTCCTTAGTAATAGGAATATGGTGGTAGTCGATGCCAAATTGGTCTGCTAGCACTTTTAAGTCAGGATGGTTACTGATAATTAAGGAAATTTTAGCTGTAAATTCTTTTGCTTTCTGACGCAAAATTAAGTCAAAGAGACAATGATCTTGCCGACTCACCCAAACGGCAATACGTGGTACAGTGTCAGAAAAATGCAACTGCCAATTAGCTTGTAGAGGTTGGGCGATCGAATTAAACGCTCTTCCAATTAAATCACGCGGTAAATTAAATTCATCCAGCTGCCATTCAATCCGAGTCAAAAATAAATTAGCTGCTAAATCTGTATGCTGATCGGCATGAATAATATTGCCGCCATTGGCATAAATGAAATTAGCAATTTTTGCCACCAGTCCCCATTGATCTGGGCAGGAAATAAGCAGTGTTGCTGTAAGGCTGTTCATAGTGAAGGAGAGGGGATAGCTTCAGATTTTTTCTGTATAGTTTCTGCGGAACTGCTACTTTGGTTAGCGTCTTGACCTTTCCACTCTGATAGGTGGCGTTCTACTGCATTCTCAAAGTCTGGAGACACTAACAATACATCTACATTCCCAGCAGGCTTAGTAGGAGGATCAGCTTGAGCATACAAAAAATTGCGATTAAAGTCGGGCTTTCCTAAAATCAGCTGATGAGTTTGCTGATTTTTCAACTTTACTTCAATGATTGCTTGAGGTTGAGCTAAACCGTATTCTTGAAGCTGAGCAGCTGCAACTTGAATAGTGCGATTACTCTTCCCTTTCACCACTAAATCCATTAAATACGATACCGCTGCGTCACTAGCTAAAGTATTACTAGGAGCCTTCATGCGCCAGATCGGTTTGCTAACGTTGTCCTCGCGCTCAAATAAGAGCGTTTGTTCCTTAGTTTTTAAAGTAAAAGATTGTACTTGTTCTTGCTCAAAAGAGAAAATTTGCTGTTTTTGATCCTTGGCTAACTGTTGCTTACTAGCACCCTGAACTTCATAGAAGTAAACAAAACCCCCTAAGCTTAATGCTAGAAGGAGCAAAATTAGAGTTGTCCGCTGTAGCTTCATATTCTAAATTCTATTGCAAGAATCACATAACTTTTAAGCCTTAGGAGCCGGAGAATAAGTTTATTTTGTGCTATTGAAAAACTTTTTTCTACAATGTTACATAACTTCTTTTTTAAAGAGTGTAGCTATTAACTAGAAAAAGTGGCATCAATATTTTAATCCTGTTTATGATTCTATTAGGGAGACTATATCAAAGGCAAAAAAGAGAAATCCCTTTTTTGCCTTTTCAATATAATTTACTTTTGCTTCCTAACTTATCGTCCCACTCCTACATATTGGAACCCAGCCCGTTGCAGTTCTTCCCGGTCAAGGAAGTTGCGACCATCGATCATGACGGGATTATTCATCAAAGTCGCCATCTTACGGTAGTCCAAATTACGGAACTCCTGCCAATCTGTCACAAGTACCAACGCATCGCAGCTGTCGGCGAGTCGTTCTGGATCGGTTTCTACTTGCACACCCGAAAGCCCATGACGCATCCCAGTTTGGGAGACAATTGGATCGTAGGCTTTTACTTTCGTTCCTAAGCGATTGAGATGCTCGATTAGATTCAGGGCTGGAGCGTCGCGCATATCGTCTGTATCGGGCTTAAAAGTGAGACCCAGCAGCCCCACCGTTTTACCTTTGAGGATTTTGAGTACCTGCTGCAATTTTTCAACAGCAATCAATCGTTGGCGTTGATTAACACTCACAGCGGCTTTCATTAAGTGGGCTTCGTAGCCATAGTCATCAGCGGTATGAATCAAAGCGGAGACATCTTTGGGGAAGCAGGACCCACCCCAGCCAATACCAGCTTGCAAGAACTTGTTACCAATGCGGGAGTCTAGACCAATTCCTTTAGCAACTTGGGTCACATCAGCACCAACGCGATCGCATATATTGGCAACTTCATTAATAAAGCTGATCTTGGTCGCCAAAAACGCATTTGCAGCGTATTTAATCATCTCCGCCGAGTTGATATCAGTAACAACGACAGGTACTGGCGGTAAAGATGGATCGGCCGCAAACTTGCGCTCCACAATCGGAGTATACAACTCCTGCATCATCGCGATCGCTTTGAGATTAGTGCTTCCTAACACAATTCGATCTGGATTAAAAGTGTCATACACCGCTGAGCCTTCGCGTAAGAACTCTGGATTGCTGACGACATCAAACCCAGCTATCCTATCCAGTGCCACCTCTTCAACCCTGACCCCACCAGCTCCTACCAGTACATTTTGGCGTTCGGCAATTCCATCCAAAACAATCATCCGTACCCAGTCACCCGACCCAATCGGCACCGTTGATTTATTCACGATTACTTTGTAGCCACCGTCCAGATGCGTACCAATTCCTCGAGCGACAGCTTCTACATAGCGCGTATCACTCTCACCAGTCGGCAAAGGAGGCGTCCCAACGGCAATAAACAGAATTTCTCCGTGGGTAACTCCTGCACCCAAATCTGTGGTGAACTCAATATGACCAGACTCAATCGCAGCCTGCATAGTTTCTGACAGTCCCGGCTCGAAAATCGGTGACTGCCCAGCCTTCATTAACTTCACTTTTTCTTCATTATTGTCCACACAGATCACGTGATGCCCGATATGAGCAAGACAAGCACCAGTAACTAAGCCAACATATCCAGTACCAATTACGCAAACACGCATATTATGTAAATCCTTAAAGTTATAGGTTGTCCTTTGTCCAAAGCTAATGACTAATGACCAATGACTAATGACTGCTGATCGCTGTTCATGCGACTCCGGAAATCTTCTACTGTAAGTTTTAATCCCTCTTGCAAGGAAATCGTAGGCTGCCAATTCAGCCATGTTTTCGCCCGGGTAATATCTGGGCGGCGGCGGCGGGGATCATCTTGAGGTAGCAGTTCAAACTTGATTTCCGCCTTGGGATTTACCAGCTTTTGGACGGCAGTAGCCAGCTCTAAAATCGTGTATTCATCTGGATTCCCCAGATTAACCGGACCAATATGGTTGCCATTCATCAGCCGCATTAGCCCTTCTACCAGGTCGGAAACATAGCAGAAACTCCTCGTTTGAGAACCATCGCCATACACAGTCAAAGGAATATCTCGCAACGCCTGAACTACCAAGTTGCTCACTACCCGACCATCGTTTTCCAACATCCGAGAACCATAAGTGTTGAAGATCCGGGCAACCCGGATGTCTACATCATTTTGGCGGTGATAGTCAAATGTAAGAGTTTCAGCGATCCGCTTGCCTTCGTCGTAGCAGGAGCGAATTCCAATAGGATTGACATTGCCCCAGTATTCTTCCACCTGGGGATGAACTTCTGGATCGCCGTACACTTCCGATGTCGAAGCCAGTAGAAATCTAGCTTTCACACGCCTGGCCAGCCCCAGCATGTTCATCGTACCCATTACGTTAGTTTTGACAGTTTTGACGGGGTTGTACTGGTAATGCACTGGCGAAGCGGGACAAGCCAAATGATAAATCTGATCGACTTCTAAGCGGATCGGTTCGGTAATATCGTGGCGGATTAGTTCAAAGTATGGATGCTCCATCCAGTGTAAAATGTTGCGCTTGTTACCAGTGTAAAAATTATCTAAGCCAATTACTTCGTGTCCATCTGCCATCAGCCGATCGATGAGATGGGAACCAATAAACCCAGCACCACCCGTGACCAAAATTCTCATAGTTTGTCAGTTAGTTACAGATATTTTAAGCAGCGTTTGCGTCTCTTCACGGCAGGGAGTCTATACTCTGCTGCACAAACAAGTGTCAGTATACGTTCTCGGGCGATCGCACTTATGTTTAAAGTCTCCTGCCTTGTAACAGTAGTACAGCTACATAAAAGCAAACTTTTCTATAGATGTCCACAAACAATTGTTAACTGTCCATTGAATAAATCTGTTATATTTTTACCTGCTGTTATCCAAGATAACTAGCAAATTAACAAACATTGCCTCCGGAAGGCAGCATGATAGCTCCAAGTTCACTAAATCTTTAACTAATTCTTATGACTTTTGCAGCGGAGGAGCAACCAGTGGCAGGTTTCGACGGAATTAACCCGGAAAAACTACCGAGTTGGTTTGTTGGGGTTCTTGAGAACGATATGGGTGGTTACATCTTTAGGGATGGATTTGGCTCAAAATGACCTTCAAGCGATCGTAGTCGTCCTTAAGTAGCACACTCAGAGTACGTCCGGCTTTGACGAGCCAATTCCGGTCAGCCTTACGTAACTGGTAGACTTCTCGAATGGCAGCAGCAGTCAAGGCTTCTACAGGGGCACCGTTTACTTCTAGGAGAGTTCGCAAAAAATCTAGCTGTTCGCTGAAGTTAATAATGTCTTGTGGTTCGCAACGGTAAACCGCCTGATGAATTTGTGGCGGACGCGGTGGCAGATACTGGTACAACGTTTGGTTAGATCTAGCGCCCTGCCCCAATTCAAATCCCACTATAGCAGCGCGAAACTCGGTTTTGAGCATGGCAAAAATCTGCGGTTGTTGCTCTCGCAAGTCCTGCAATGACAACCCTAAAGCCCTTGCTCGGTGGATCGAGTCTATAGGCATGGTAGTTGCATGATATACCACAGCGTAGACTTGATTCCCTGACTCTTCATCTCCAGATTTAACCCAGCTACCAAATGGTGGCATGACTGGAAAACTAAGATCTTCTGGATCTAGACACTGAGCTAAAAATTCAGTCGTGGTGGTTTCAATCACCTCGGCAATGTGATTGGGGGAGCGATCGCCAGTTGCAAATTGAGGTAAGGGAAGACGCATCAACAAATAGTTTTGAGTTTTGAAAATGAATTTGGAGTTAAAGAAACTCAGAACTCATTTAGCTTTTTTGCGACTTACTTCTACCGCTGCCAAATCTGACAGTTTAAACGTAACTAATTTATCCCAATTGCCACCTTCAAACAGCACGGCTGCTTTGCCGTCAGTTATTCTTTGGACTATTCCTTGATAACCGGAGTAAGTATCGTTAGAGTTAATTACGCGAACAGTTGAACCTGGCAGAATCATGTTTTCTTAACTGCTACTAATAAATTTGCCCTTAATAGCTTAAACGATTCTCTATTCCCTAGCCCTTAAAATTTCAGCCGTTGCCGATAATTTTCTACCGATTCCACTATCCCGATCGCTATGAAGTTAGTCAGCATAGCAGAGCGACCGTAACTTACCCAAGGCAGGGGAATCCCAGTTACAGGTGCTAAACCAATAGTCATACCAATGTTGACAATTACTTGAAACACCAGCATTGATAAAACACCGATTGCCAATAAAGAGCCAAAGTTGTCTTTGGCATTTTGGGCAATCAGCAGCAAGCGGAGGCAAATCAACCAGAAGCCAAACAATACTACTAAACAGCCAACAAAACCCAGCTCTTCGCCAATAGCGGAGAAGATAAAGTCTGTATGCTGTTCTGGAACGAAATTGAGTTGGGTTTGAGTACCCTGGTTGAGTCCCTGTCCCCACAATTGACCAGCACCAATAGCTATGCGTGATTGGATCAAATGATAGCCGCCACCGAGGGGGTCTTTATCTGGATTGAGGAATAGAATTAGTCGGTCTTTTTGATAGTCTTTCAACAACCCCCAGAATATATGTCCTAACTGGCCAGCAACAAAGTTAAGTGCTGCTGCACCCAGGGCGCTAAGCCAACGCCAAGGCAGAGTGAGCCAAGCAATAATACTCATGGTGGCTGTCCAGACAAACCACGTCGGTAAAAACACATTAAACAGAATTGCGGCAACAACTGGAGAAATCAGCAATACCAACCAGCCCAGATTAGCATTACCCCAGTAGAGCATCCCCAAGGTGATAGCACCAAACACTAGTGATGTTCCTAAATCCGGCTGTAAAAATACCAACGCCCAAGGCACAGCCGTAATTGCTAAGGCGCGTAACACAGCTGGAATCGTCGCAGCTGTCTTGGAGTGTAAAAGTGCCGCTAGGGTAATAATCACTCCCAGTTTGGCAAATTCAGAGGGTTGGAGGTTAAAACTGCCGATTGTAATCCATCTTTGCGCGCCCTTAGCACTGGTGCCTGTCACCATGACAGCGATTAGGGACATGTTAGTAATTCCGTAAATAATCCAGTGCCACTGCATCAGATTTTCATAACGGCAACGGGCAATAAACAGCGCTAATGCTAAACCAATTGCACCAACAAGCCAGTGTTGCCACCAGTCAGTTAATCCCTGGTTCAATTCTGCACTACGGATGATCATTCCCCCAAATAGAGTCATGCCAGCGCTCAGGGCAAACAGCAACCAGTCTACTTGTTGCCAGGGCCCTATTAAGGATTTCCAGTGAATTTGGGACAGCAATCTTAACATTTAAGCGGCTAGAAAGAAATAGTAATGAGTTCTGAGTTTTGAGTTAGGAGTTAAAAGCAGTGAAGAACTAATTACTCTTAACTTGCGGACATCACGCTTTGGTTACCTCCAGTAATGTCCGCAAGCCTTCGGCTTCTTGGCTCTTCAACTCCTAACTCAAAACTCAAAACTCAAAATTACTTTTAAGTTAGAGCAGCAACAGAGACTTTGCCAGCAATTGTGAGAGCGATCGCTCGCAATGCTTTTGCCGATGCCGAATCTGGTTCGGCGACAACAATTGGGATGCCGCGATCGCCGCCTTCGCGCAGCGATATTTCTAACGGTACACACCCTAAAAACGGCACATTCAGTTCTTTCGCTGTCTTTTCACCACCGCCAGAGCCAAAAATATCATATTGTTTATCTGGCATATCTGGTGGAATAAAATAGCTCATGTTTTCTACAATTCCCAATACGGGAACCTGCATCTGCTGAAACATCTTTAAGCCCTTACGAGAATCCAACAGTGCTACTGTCTGCGGCGTAGTCACAATCACCGCACCTGCCATTGGTACTGCTTGAGTTAGAGTCAGTTGAGCATCGCCTGTACCGGGTGGCATATCCACAATCAGATAGTCCAGTTCTCCCCACTGCACCTGATAGAGAAATTGGCGAATCACTCCATTCAGCATCGGACCGCGCCAAACTACTGGCTGATCTCGGTCAATCAAAAAGCCCATTGAAACCAATTTGACACCGTGATTAAAAGCTGGCTCCAGCACTTCACCCTGCTTACCTTGCCGTACCGTGATCTGAGCCTCTGCCAGTCCCAGCATATTTGGGGCATTGGGACCATAGATATCGGCATCTAATAGACCGACTTTTGCCCCTGATTGAGCCAGGGCAACAGCAATATTAACAGCAACGGTACTTTTGCCTACACCGCCTTTGCCACTGGAAATTGCCAGAATATTTTTGACACCAGCAATTCCAGTGCGATCGGGTAAGCCTTTCTGTTGGGGTATTTCAGCTGTTACGTCCACCAGTACATCTGTTACACCAGGTAATTTCTTAACAGCGCTCTTTACGTCTTCAACAATGAATTCGCGTAACGGACAGGCTGGTGTGGTTAACACAAGAGTGAAGCTAACCTTGCCCTGATCAATTTTGACATTGCGAATCATGTTCAGTTCCACCAGACTTTTGCGGAGTTCTGGGTCTTGCACTGGTCGCAACACTTCTAATACGGAACTGGAATTGAGTATGTCAGACATGGCATTTTTCACTTTTCAAGGAAAGGCGCAACTATGGCAAAAAGAATTGCTATCTAACTGCATCTTAGCGGTCAGAGCAGTGCGATCAGCGTGTGCTATTTGCCCACTTGCTGGCATAAAAAAACTTTTCACTCTTGCTAAACGAACTTTAACTAGTGGTTTTTAACTCAAAATTTAAAAATCAAAACTATTCATTGCGCTACCCTTGAGGGATTTTCGCTCACCAGACGCGGCTGTGCTCGCTGCCTGTTCAGCAGCAGCAGCCAAGGCAGCTGCCACGCGGGCAGCATAAGGTCGTGACAGCGACCAAATCAGCGGCGATAACCAACCGCGTAAAGTCACTGAATAGGACACACAGGTACCACATCTGGTAGACTCCACTTGATAAGCCACACGTTCCTCCACGCCTGGAATTGCCAGCACTCGTATACTCAGCAACTCCCCTGGCCGCACACGCTCCACGAAGATGCGAATTGGAATAGGGCCCAAGCGCGTCACCGCCCGAAATATCAGTCCTGGTTTCGGTACTAGTCCATAAGGAACATTTGTCCTTGCCAGCAATGGGTGCCAGGAAACGTCCGTCAAGTCAACTACTTTTTGCCAAAGCTCATCAACAGAGGCGGAGCTAATTGCTCGATATGTCCGCGCCAGAGAACACCGAACTCGGCGACGTTTGCGATGGATGAATTTGGATAAGCAGCCGCGCATCTTCCTAATCCTCCAGCTATCAGCACCTTGTAGGAGATAATTGCGTGGTCGGCAATGGAGGGTGGGTGTAAGCCTCCGCCGACTCTTATCTTTACTACTCTGGTAGAGTGTAATATTCTACCCAAAATGTTCAAATGTAAACAGTAGAGAACCGCAACTAAGTTTTTTAAGCACTGTCAGGCAGAATTTTAAGAGACAATAGATTTACTAGCGTTCACTAGCTAGGTAAACTTAGTTCCTATCTGAGCGAATGATACATACTGCCTGCCGCTTGTTTTACAAGAATTATTACGTTTTAAAATTGAGGCTGCTGCTCAAGGCAAAATTTTAACTTGTGCCAAGTTCACGGATTTGAATCAACCACTGAAGAATGTGGTACCCATTTTAGCGAAAAATCTTTAAATAGCTGCTTTTAAGAAAATTAAGTTGACATTATGACGACTACTTCAACTTCCCAAGCAACTTCAACTACGTCTCTACCCCCAGATGATGCTAAGTCTAGGGTCAGGCAGTTGATGCAGAGCCTACAAGATAAAATTTGTCAAGGATTAGAGCAGTTAGATGGTGTAGGCACGTTTAAGCAAGATGCGTGGGAACGGGAAGAAGGCGGTGGAGGGCGATCGCGCGTCATGCGTGACGGTGATGTGTTTGAACAAGCCGGGGTAGGCTTCTCCGAAGTCTGGGGTTCCCATTTGCCGCCCTCAATTCTGGCACAACGCCCAGAAGCAGAAGGACATAAATGGTTTGCCGCTGGTACTTCAATGGTGTTACATCCCCGTAATCCTTACGTACCAACTGTCCACCTCAATTATCGTTACTTTGAAGCAGGACCAGTTTGGTGGTTTGGTGGCGGTGCAGATTTAACGCCCTACTATCCCTTTGCTGAAGATGCAGCCCACTTTCACTCCTCGCTGAAGCATGCTTGTGACGCTCAGCATTTAGAGTATTACCCAGTGTTTAAGCGCTGGTGTGATGAATATTTCTATCTGAAGCATCGCCAGGAAACTCGCGGCGTTGGTGGTATTTTCTTTGATTACCAGGATGGTCAGGATCAGCTATATCGAGGACCACATCCAGACGGCGCAGCTGCTATTTATAGTAACCAAATTGGTACGCCAGCGCCCCGCAGTTGGGAAGAACTGTTTGCCTTGGCGCAGGGTTGTGGAAACGCATTTTTACCCTCATACGTGCCGATTGTGGAACGGCGACGATCAATGAAGTATGGCGATCGCGAACGAAACTTCCAGTTATATCGCCGGGGACGGTACGTTGAATTCAACTTAGTTTATGACAGAGGCACAATCTTTGGACTCCAAACCAATGGGCGCACCGAGTCGATTTTGATGTCACTACCACCTCTGGTGCGCTGGGAATACGGCTATCAACCGGAACCTAACACGCCAGAAGCCGAGTTGTATGAAACTTTCTTAAAGCCTCAAGACTGGGCTAACTGGACTCCGGCTACTTCGGAAGGCAAGTAGCTAGCAATAAAAAACTCACTGGGTTTTCTTTCCCCAGTGAGTCAGCAATATTCTTACTTCAAGTAACGGCTTTATTCAGCAGTAGGAAGTAACATCCTCGCCGCATTCGTCGGCTAAATAGCATAGCGCCCGAAAGCGCAACCCAACGACTTCCTCGTAGAGTGGGTTAAGCTTACACATCGGCGGAATATGAAACAGCGTATGACTCAAAAACTTTACATCGCGCTCAAATGGACACTGGGCGGGAATAAGTTTGCACAAGCGGTGAGCTAGTTTTGGATCTCGGACTTCTAACTGATTTAGCCACTGGCGCAGCGGTTGTAGCAGATCAAAGTTAGGCTTTGGTGAGGGATGGCGCAGTGTTGCATTACTCACTGGTGCCTCTGCTTGGTCAATCCACACCCAGCTACTAAGGGAAAGATTTGGTGTTGTATACTGTAATACATTCATTTTCACTCCTCTGTCTCAATGATGCGAATTAATCTCTACAAAACATCTACAAGGTGTTAACGGGCTTTATCGGAATAATGTTCCCCTGCCTGGGATAAAGTGTTATGGCTGAGGTAGATATTTAAGTTAGAAACCTTTTACTACTACATAAACCTAACTAAAAATCCCGCTTAAACGTAAGGTCACTAAGGCTATCTTGTTCGAGACTTAATCTACTTAAAACTTTAGTGAAGTTAAGATATTCTTTGCAAGAAGTCTATGTACGATCACTATTTTGGCAAGGCGGTAAAATCATCCATAAGAATTCACTCAGTATGAATACATAGTATATGGTAGTATATGGAACTCAATTGTACTCAAGCCTCTAATCTGGAAGCTGCTATCATCTTGACCGAGATACCCAGAAAAATGAATGAGAAACATCACTGAAGTTTTGCAAGTTGAAATCAAGTTTTCCGTAAATCCACCAACCATTTAGTAGTTTAGACTAACTTTGTAAAGAAAAGTTGCGGGTTTGAGCAAACTAAAAGGGTGTAATATCCGTCAGATGAACTGGGATAAGCGTGAATCCCTTTCAGGGTTTAAAACTCAGGAATTTAAATTGAGTGACTCAAAGCAGCTATCACAAAAAAATTAGGGGTGGAGGTTTAAGACTCTCCACCCCTAATTTAATTAACCCAATTTTATGTATTACGATGCGACTTGGGCGGTAGTGCGGCGGCGTCTTCTACCATCTGCCGCTTTTACGGGTTCGTCCGGTGTTTGTAGCAACAAAGTAATAGATGTTTGGCTCTGCAACTCTCGACGTATTGAGCGCTGTAGTTCGCGTTCTAAATGCATTTGCAGCCCAGCCCAGTCTACCTCTAGTTGTTCCCCATCAGCAGGACGGGCAAAGTCTGACCAGCGATCGCTCAGAATTTCTGCCATCCGTTCTTGCACCCACTTTTGCAGCAGCACTCGATCCACTGACGTTACCACACCCCGGACGTGAATCTCTGGCTTCATCATCAGCTTGCCATTCCAATCCACCGCAGCCGCGATCGTCACAATACCTTCCTCTGCCAGCCGCTGCCGCTCCTTGAGTACCGTACCATTAACGATTCCACAACCAGACGTATCTACTAGATCAATCCCAGCTGGAACTTTTCCGGTGACGCGAATCGCATCCTCAGACACTTCCACGACATCGCCATTGTGCATAATCACCATGTTTTCAGCTGGAATACCCATACTTTGGGCTGTCTGCGCGTGTTTAACTAACATCCGATGCTCTCCGTGAGCGGGCAAGAAAAACTTCGGCTTAGTTAAAGCAATCATCAGCTTTTGGTCTTCTTGACAACCGTGACCTGATACGTGAATTCCTTGCTCACGACCGTACACTACCTTAGCGCCCTGCATCATTAAGCGATCAATGGTGTTGACCACAGAAATTGTATTGCCCGGAATCGGGTTAGCCGAGAACACTACTGTATCCCCTTCACGGATTTTGAGGTGGGGATGTTCACCTCTAGCAATGCGCGTTGTTGCCGACATTGGTTCGCCTTGAGAACCCGTTGCCAGAAACAGAACATTCTCAGCGGGCATATTCCGGACGACATGCAATGGCTGCAAGAGATTATCTGGGCACTTGATATAACCTAAGTTGCGGGCATGGGCAATCACATTTAGCATTGAGCGCCCAACAACTGAGACAACGCGATTGTACTTCTGGGCCAGTTCCAAAATCATGTTGATCCGGTGTACAGAAGAAGCAAAGGTAGTTACTAGCAGTCGTCCAGTAGCTTGGCTGAAAACTCGGTCAAGATTGGGATAAACCGAACGTTCAGAAGGTGTAAATCCTGGTACTTCTGAGTTTGTTGAGTCACTAATTAAGCAAAGTACACCTTTTTCGCCGTGTTCTGCCAATCGCTGCAAATCAAAAAACTCTCCGTCAACGGGCGTATGGTCAAACTTAAAATCTCCCGTGTGAATAATTACGCCCGCTGGAGTGTGCAGGGCGACGGTAAAGCTATCGGCAATTGAGTGCGTGTTCCGAATAAATTCTGCAACAAATCCTGTGCCAATCCGTACCATATCGCGGGGACGAACTGTTCTTAATTCAGTGCGATCGCGCACACCTGCTTCTTCCAGTTTTCCTTCTAGCATTGCCAACGCTAGACGGGGGCCATAAATAACCGGAATCTCAAACTGCTTTAGGTGATAGGCAATTCCACCGATGTGGTCTTCATGACCGTGAGTGACAATCATGCCTTTGATCTTGTGGCGATTTTCACGCACATACGTCATGTCTGGCAGAACAATATTTACTCCGTGCATCTCATCGGTAGGAAAAGCTAGTCCTGCATCTAGAAGTACGATTTCGTCGTTGTACTCGAAAACACAGGTATTCTTACCAATTTCATGCAAACCTCCAAGAGGAATAATTTTGATTGCGGGTGCAGATTCTTTTGTCATTTGTCTCTTTGGTAGATTGTTTTTTGTTGTGAATTAACTGTAGTAGGCGGCATCAGCTAAGTTTTATTCTGACGTTAAGCAAACATTGCCTATATGGCTGAATCAGTTTGATAAAAGCTGTCAGTCATAGCAATTAAAATCCGCAGTACCTGAATTATTTAGTTGTTGAAAGCTCACAGCTTAGATCACAGAAAGCTCAGTAAGAACTGCCTCTAATTTTTGACTTATCCAGTCTCCGTCTTCGCACAGTGGTAGACGAGTGAGTCCGACATGCCAGCCTTTAAGGTTGAGCGCAGTTTTAATTGGAATTGGGTTGGTAGTGGCAAACAAAGCTTTGAACAATGGAAAAAGTTTAAGGTGAATTTGGGTAGCAACTTGGGTATTACCTTTTTCAAAGGCTTGGATCATTTGTTGCAGTTGTCTGCCCACAAGATGACTTGCTACACTAACTACACCACTGCCGCCGACGGCTAACAAGGGAAGTGTGAGTGAATCATCACCAGAGTAGAGTTTGAAATTGTCCGGAGTTAAGCGGCGAATTTCACTTGCCTGATCTAAATTACCCGTTGATTCTTTAATTCCTACAATATTATCAATTTCAGCTAAACGAGCAACTGTTTCAGGTTGAAGATTTTGACCGGTGCGACTTGGGACGTTATATAACAAAAAAGGTAGATCGGGACAGGCAAGTGCGATTACTTTAAAGTGTTGATACAATCCAGCTTGCGGCGGCTTATTGTAGTAGGGAACAACTTGTAGAGAGCCATGTAATCCTATTTTAGCTGCTTTTTGGGTAGCTGCGATCGCTTCACTAGTCGAATTGGAACCTGTTCCCGCAATCACTAGCGCTTTTCCGGCTACCGCCTGAAGCACCACCTGAAATAACTGGTACTCCTCATCCCAGCTTAGTGTAGGCGATTCCCCAGTTGTGCCACACACTACCAATGTATCTGTGCCTTGCTCTGCCAGATAAGCTGCCAGTTCCTCTGCTACAGAATAGTTCACCCTGCCGTCTTCCTTAAACGGCGTAATCATGGCGGTTAAAACCCGTCCAAAATCTACCACCCTCTTTAACTCCTCGTTGACCTCTTTGTATCTTTAGTGTCTTGGTGGTTTTTTTATGAAGTAGAAGCAACCGTAGCAGGTTGAAGCAGATTTTTTGCTACTAACAACTCGGCAATCTGTACTGCGTTCAACGCTGCACCTTTGCGAATTTGGTCTCCACAAAGCCAAAGTTCTAACCCACAAGGATGAGAAATATCCTGACGAATGCGGCCGACTAACACTTCATCCCGACCTGTAGCTTCCACTGGCATGGGAAAATGATTTGCCTCCCAGTCTTCCACCACTTGCATCCCAGGAGCTTGACTCAAGATTTCTCTAGCTTCATCTACACTCAAAGGTGTTTCAAATTCTAGATTAATCGCTTCTGAGTGCGCCCGCAGGACGGGAACCCGAACACACGTTGCTGTAATTCTCAGTTGCTGAGTCCCAAAAATTTTGCGTGTCTCGTTGACCATTTTCATTTCTTCCTCACAGTACCCCGACTCATTGAGTGGGGAGTTATGGGGAAACAAATTGAAAGCCAACGGGTAAGGAAAAATATCAGTTATTGGTTCTTCTCCTTGTAAGATTGCTTGTGCTTGGCTTTTGACTTCTGCAATCGCCCTTGCACCCGCACCACTGGCAGATTGGTAGGTTGCCGCAACAATGCGTTTTACCGTTCTAACTTGATGCAGTGGCCAGACTGCCACTGTCATCAAAATTGTTGTGCAGTTGGGATTAGCAATAATGCCTCTGTGAGTAGCAGCAGCTTGGGGATTAACCTCTGGAACTACCAAGG
Source organism: Chroococcidiopsidaceae cyanobacterium (assembly GCA_041748755.1). GTDB lineage: Bacteria > Cyanobacteriota > Cyanobacteriia > Cyanobacteriales > Chroococcidiopsidaceae > JAHHHE01. The sequence continues at coordinate 15,397 of JBGTCQ010000278.1, forward strand.
GAACTTGAGGATCGAGTCGAAAAGCACTGGAATTATCAATTACAACTGCACCAGCGGCTACAGCGATCGGAGCCCAAGTTTTTGAAATAGAACTTCCAGCTGAAGCTAGAACCAAATCCACCTGATTAAAAGTGTACTCGCCCACTGGCTCTACTGGTAGATCTTCGCCCTGAAAATGCATAGTCCGCCCTGAACTACGAGGTGATGCTAAAAGCTTCAAATCAGCCAGAGGGAATTTACGCTTTTCTAATAATTCTAGCAATTCTGTACCAACAGCACCAGTAGCTCCCAATATGGCGACTCGATAGGATTTTGTCAATCTTCTTTCCTCCAGTTAAATCACCTAAATTAATTACTTGAAAGCTAAAAATAAATTATTTATAAAGTATTGACATTTAACTTATAAAAAGCTATCAAAGTTGCTATACAAGTTTTCCAAGCAATCTTTATAGTTGATGAAGTAGCAATCAGTAGTTTAAGACCATTTTTCTCCAATTTCAAAATAATTTAACAATTATCATCATACGCAAAGTTCGCGTTTTATCGGAAGACAGGTAAGAACAACAGAGGTGAGATGAGTTATAAGTACTCCATAGATGTAATATTATTTTAGAGGAAACTGTAATATAATCGAGTCCGCGTCGGCGTAGTGTGCGCCCTGTAAAAGTGCAGCCAGCGGCTACATCCTGTGTTAGCCGTCAAAGAAGCATTACATTGGGCATAGCGTTAGCCCTTAGCGCTATATTACAGCCAAAATAGAAATGCTGGAGTGCTACAAGCATTTGTTGTATGCCCCAGGATATCACGGCGTTAGACCTGTAGGGAAACAGCTATGAAGTTAAACTGCTTTCAGTCTTTAGAGGGGTGAATGTAAACCAAAAGAAGGGTAGTCACGCTCTTTATCTAGTATTCCCTAGCAGATACCAGGCTGGAATTATAGAATAACCCAACGTTTAAGGTTTTAAGCAAATAGCAATTATTGTGTATTGCTTCAGTTAAAAGAAGTTGTCGGAAATTAAAGCTGAAAAATGAAAGTAACTCAGGAAAAACTTCCCGCTAGTCAGATTGGTCTAGAAATAGAAATTCCACCAGAAAAGTCTCAACAAACGTACGAGCAGGTAATTCAAAAATTTGCGCGTTCTGCCAATATTCCTGGGTTTCGCAAAGGCAAGGTGCCTCGCCAGATATTGCTGCAGCGGCTAGGTTTGGCTCAGATTAAGGCAGCGGCTCTAGAAGAACTGGTTCAAAGCGGAATTACAGAGGCGATCAAACAATCAGAAATTCAGATAATTGGTCAACCAGAGCTACGCTCATCTTTTGAGGACTTAGTAAACCAGTATGAGCCAGGAGAACTGCTGACGTTTTCAGCTGCTGTGGATGTCCAACCAGAAGTAAATCTTGCTCAGTACAGTGGCTTAAAAGTTCAAGTAGAGGAAGTAAAGTACGATCCCGCAAGTGTGGAAAAAATCCTGGAAGAAAATCGTACAGAAATGGCGACTTTGATTCCAGTAGAAGGACGCACCGCTCAGATGGGGGATGTCGCAGTAGTTGATTTTAAAGGGCATTTGGTGAGTGAAGGCGAATCAGGAGTCCCAGAGGAAATTCCTGGCGCTTCTGCAACGGATTTTCAAGTGGAACTGTCGGCAGGGCGGTTTATTGAAGGCTTTGTGGATGGCATAGTGGGCATGAATCCGGGGGAAACTAAAGAAGTGAGTGCTAAGTTTCCCGAAGACTACCCCCAAAAAGATATAGCAGATAAAGCCGCCGTATTCACGGTGACGTTGAAAGAGCTAAAAGAGAAAGAGCTACCGGAACTGAACGATGACTTCGCACAAGAAGCCAGCGAGTTTGAGACTTTAGCAGAATTGCGAGCTTCCCTAGAATCTCGATTTCAAACAGAAGCTGAGAGTAAAACAAAAGCAAATAAGGAGCAAGCGCTCTCAGATGAACTGCTAAAGCATGTGGAAGTTGACTTGCCAGAGACTTTGATTGCTCAAGAAGTAGACGCAATGCTGACGCAAACAGCAGTTCAGTTGAGTAATCAGGGAATTGATGTGAAAAAGCTGTTTACTCCAGAAAGTATCCCTCAATTGAGAGAGCGATCGCGTCCCGAAGCAATAGAGCGTCTGAAGCGATTGCTGGCGCTACAAGAAGTGGCTAAACGTGAATCTATCCAGCTTGAACCAGG
>JBGTCQ010000279.1:0-4301 GCA_041748755.1 Chroococcidiopsidaceae cyanobacterium
TACTTGCTCAGGTAAAGTTACACAAGTCAGAAGGTGAGTCTTTAAATGACCTGATAGTTAAGGCGTTGGAGCGAGAAGTGCGTTATCGTCAGGGGTTGGCAACTCATCATAGGATTGTCGCTAGACGCGAAAAAATTAGGAGAAAGACAGGAATCCAAACAGATTCTACAGGCTTGATTCGCCAACTCAGAGAAGGTGAGGGACGGGATGGCTAGAGCTTTGTGTCTAGATACCAGCGTTTTGATTCAGTACCTCGTTCCTGAAGAGTTTCAACCGCAGGCAGAAGCTTTGGTCTTAGAAGCATTGGAAGCTACAGTTCGACTGGTCGCACCTGCGTTTGCTTGGGCAGAAATTGGCTCTGTACTTCGCAAAAAAACACGGGCTGGTTTACTTTCTACTGAGGAAGCTAAAGGTTGTTTCGACGACTTCTGCCAATTACCCATCGAATACACTGACACTGAGCAAATCAGGGCAAGAGCTTGGGAGATTGCTGAACATTATCAGATGCCAACTCTGTATGATGCAGCATTTTTAGCCTGTGCAGAATCTGTCGGAGTGGACTGTCAGTTTTGGACGGCTGACAAAACACTGCTGAATCAATTAGCAAAGAATCGACCTGCCTATATTAGAGAACTAGGGGCATAGGAAATTTGATCCAATGTGATCACAATTCCAGTTTTATCAAGAGCGATCGCCTTTATCATTCCAGTTTATCAAGAGCGATCGCCTTAAATACACTCCTCTAATGAGTAGTGCTGTGATCGCCTTCATCATCCAGTTTGAAAAAGAGCGATCACACTGACAGCACTCTTTATATTCTGAAGAGACTATAAAGCTTAAGCATTCTGATTTAATCCCTTTCAATCTCTTTTGTCCTCATAATAAATTTTTGCTGTAAGTGATTAGTAAAACTAATTTGCTCAAAAAATCATCTTTAAAGTAATTTAAAATTTAGTAGATAGATAATGTTTTTGTCATCTGTAAAATTCATTTTACTTTTTTAGTATTATACTTATCCAAATCTCTAATTAATACTACTATAAACAAACCAGGTAACGAAGTAAGACATCCTACTAGTAGTCCTGAAATTGCTGATAATATTCTAGAACTTATAATCGGAATTGAGTTTTAATCTTACTGGGAGTTGCTAACGAAGTTGTCCTCGGAGAAGGTTGCGCCCGCGATACACTTTGTTGAGGATAACTAGGCATACTCCAAGTCTTGATAGTATTGTCACTACTACCACTAATAAGAGTCTGTCCGTCTGGACTAATGGCGACGGAATTAACATAGCTTGAATGCCCCTTAAAGGTGCGTAGTCCCTGCCACGTTTTCAGATTCCATAGTTTGATAGTGTTGTCATTACTACCACTAGCAAGAGTTTGTCCATCCGGGCTGATGGTGACGGAACTAACCAATTTGGAATGTCCCGTTAAAGTGCGTAGTTCCTGCCCCGTCTTCAGATTCCATAGTTTGATAATGTTGTCATTACTGCCACTAGCAAGAGTTTGTCCATCTGGGCTAATGGCAACGGAATTAACCGATTTGGAATGTCCCGTTAAAGTGCGTAGTTCCTGCCCCGTCTTCATATTCCACACTTTAATAGTGTTGTCACAACTGCCACTGGCAAGAGTTTGTCCATTTGGGCTGATGGTAACGGAAATAACATAGCTTGAATGCCCCTGGAGTAAATCTACGGTTTTATTTGCTGCCGCTATTTTAGAAGAGCCTGTAGTAGTTGATGCTTTAGCAGTACCAGAAACAGCAGGAAATATAGCTCCTAGAGTTTTATCTGCTGCTACTACTTTAGAAGTTCCAGCGGCAATGGGTTTGCTAGCAGTACCAGAAACACCAGGAAAGATATCAATACAGAGTTTTGCTGCCCTTTCGCACCAGTAGCACTTGCTGTAATTTCTCCTATAGTGATGACTGTTTACCTTGCCACAAACTGTCAAATTATCAATCGCAATTTGCAAAGCATTGTGCCATTCTTCAGCAGTTGGACGTAAATAGGGTGCTGTATGTCCGTCATTAAAGCATTTGAGAAAGCATCGCTTAATCTCTGGATGGACAACATCAAGGGGAATTGTATTTTGACTAGCGCGGATTAAACTATTTTGACCGTAAGGCCAGAACCCTCTGCGGATTAGTTCAGATTGTTCTGGACATTCACCCGAACCTGTCCACTGTCCCGAAAAAGGATGGTAGCCAAACAGTAAATAATGAATCAGCACCGCTAGTCGAAAACGGTCATGGATTTCCGTCTGCTCAGTAACAGAGAAATCTTTTCCTAGCAGTTCAATGGGGGTAAAGCCTTCTGAGCCAACAGTGCAACGATAGCTTTGTCCTGTCTGCGAGTTCCGCACCTGAAAGGAATCAGTATCAATCACTGCAACCAAGGCACTATCATTTACTAAGATGTTTTGCGGCTTGATATCACCCAAAACATAGCCCTTGGCATGAAGTGCCTGAATAATCCAGGCAGTGTTGAGCGCCGTTGCGTGGAGATAATACCAGTTGAATCCAGGAGCATTCCGTTTACGCAGTCTGGGATTATAGATACTAGGAAGTTCTCGACTCTGGCGAACTGCTGGCATTAAAAAGCCCACAGCCGCACCACTTCCGTTTTTCAGCAAATCATGAGGCCAAGCAATCGAAATATGATTTCGGCTTAACATCGGATCTACTGGAGGATTCGCCAGCATCACCTTTAGCTTCTCAATTCGCTCTAGTGTTGGCTCGTGGTAAATTTTCGCTAGATAGCCGCTAAGATTAGTTTCCCAAACCACTCCTTCACCGCTACTGGCAATCTGCTTACCTAGAGAAACAGGTTGATTATTACTAGCGCGAGTGAGGATTGTGATCATTGTCGTCATAGCAGCACAAAAGTAAGGTTTTATCGTCATCAGTGCGGGCATTCAGCCTGTCTGAATCTAGGAAGCTGATCAAGTATTCGTCTTCCTGTTCTGGATTACTGGTTTCCCACAGGTACTCTTCTAGCGGTTGAAAGAAGGGAGCAAATAGTGTCCAGTCGCTCATCCGAATTGCCACTCGCTCTAAACCATCAGTTGCAGCACAAATAAACTCTGGCTTGAGCGATCGCACACAAACCCGCATTGCATCCAGCGCGATCGCTGATGTGACAAATGTTGTCTCGTTGATGTATTCCCCCTTATCTGGTTGGAACAGCAGTTGAGGCTCTTCTTGCTGACAACGCACCGCAATAAATCCATCCCCAATCTGCATAGCTGCAACCCAATTAGGCGTAGCCACAACTACCAAGAGCGTACAAGCCAAGTCGTCAACAGAGTAACCAGCACTTGCCGCTTGTTTTTCCAAAGCAGTCACGACTTTTTTTACAGTCTTGGCAAAAAGTTTTCTGGCTTGCTCCTCAGATAAGGGCTGAGGGTTCAACTGCCAAAAGCGTTTATGCTTCTGAAGCCATTCCTCAATCCCTGTAAGGTATTCCAGCACCGTTTTGACTGCAACCTTAGCGCCAATATCTGCGTATTTAGCACTACCAGCCCCATCTGCCACTGCCCCGATAATTACGTTGTTAAGGACTTTGTAGCCCCCGTAATCTTGACAGGGCATCTGTTGCTTTAAATGACTCGTTCCGATAGTGGAACGTGCTACTGCTTTCCAAGCCATGAAATCTCCCTATTTTATGTTGCGATTTGACCCCAGCCTACAGGCGGCAGCGCAATCATCGCTCCCCCGACTTGGCTGCTAGATACTCGTTTCATCGAAGTCGAGAGCCATTGGAACATGGATCTAAAATCCAAACCATTTAACAGCACAGGCGGACGTTCTGGCGGAGCGATTTGTCTCAGCGTGTTCATATCTGCACCTTCCACGCCTACAGCAAAGAATACAAGCCGACGCTGCATCTCAGCCTGCCTCATCTGGTGGGCTGCACTCTGCCAGCTATCTGTTGGCGCTCCATCTGTGATTAAGAAAACCCAAGGGCGATAATACTGAACGCCATTGTTTTTGTAAGTTTCTTTGCGTTCTTCCAACAAATCCAAAGCGTACTCAATCGCCTCACCCATTGGAGTTACACCATCTGCTTTCAGCTGTGGCGGTACAAAGTTGTCAATCGTTACAAATTCTTGAGCTAACCGCACCGGACCAAATGTAACGAGCGCTACTTCCACTCTCAGCGACGCTTGCTCATCCTTATATACTTCCTCTCTGAAAGCCGCAAGCCCCGAATTTAGAGCATTAATTGGCGCACCTGACATTGAGCCAGATGTGTCACACAACAAAATTACTGGACAACGCGGTTCCGGGTTGTCAAC
>JBGTCQ010000280.1:0-3952 GCA_041748755.1 Chroococcidiopsidaceae cyanobacterium
CAAGCTTGCGGCGCGATCGCCGAAATGATGGGCTTACGTGCCCAGTTGATTCAAGTACCCGCCACAGCTGTTAACCGCCTCAAAGCCCCCGCCCTAATTCGCTATGCAGATAGCTTCGCAATCCTCTACAGCATTACTGAACAAGAATTAGTAATTGCAATTCCAGAAGTTGGGATTCGTCGCAAAAAACCAGCAGATTTTGCTGAAGCTTGGGGAAATGAAGGGCAGGTATTGTTATTACAGCCTTCGATTAACAAGTTTCAAGAAAAGTTCAGTTTACGATGGTTTCTCCCATCAATTTATCGATATCGCAAGGTTTTAATAGAAGTATTAGTTGCCTCGTTGTTTGTGCAACTATTTGGTCTAGCTAACCCGATTATTACCCAAGTAATTATTGATAAGGTACTGGTACAACACAGCCTAGACACCTTAGATGTTTTAGGAGTCTTTTTGCTGGGAGTAGCCGTATTTGAAGCCCTCCTAACCAGTCTTCGCACATATTTATTTGTTGATACTACGAACCGAATTGATGTCAGCCTTGGTTCAGAAGTAATCGATCATTTACTCCGCCTACCTCTAAATTACTTCGATCACCGTCGAATTGGAGAATTGGCAGGTCGAATTAATGAACTAGAAACTATTCGGCAATTTCTCACAGGTACTGCCCTAACAGTAGTTTTAGATGCAGTATTTTCGGTGATTTATGTTGCAGTCATGGTATTTTACAGCTGGCTGTTAACGCTTGTGGCTTTAGCAACGATACCTTTGTTTGCTCTGCTAACTCTTTTTGTATCTCCTATTGTCCGAAGGCAGCTACAGAAAAAAGCTGAGCGTTATGCTGATACACAATCGTATTTAGTTGAAGTTCTTTCTGGCATTCAAACAGTTAAGGCCCAGAATATTGAGCTAAAATCCCGCTGGAAGTGGCAAGAGCGGTATGCTCGATATATTAATGATGGTTTTAAAAATGTTCTAACATTTAGCACAGCTAGCTCAATCAGCGGCTTTTTAAATAAATTTTCTGGACTACTACTGCTGTGGGTGGGCGCACATCTTGTCTTAGCAAATGAGCTAACATTGGGACAGTTAATTGCTTTCCGAATTATTGCTGGCTATGTGACTAGCCCGTTACTGCGGATGATTCAACTATGGCAAAACTTCCAAGAAACAGCTTTATCAATTGAACGACTTGGTGATGTTCTTAATGCACCCCAAGAAGTTGACGAAGCCAATCGGGATAATATCCCCATGCCGACAATTAAGGGAGCGGTGAGATATGAGGGGCTTTCGTTCAGTTTTAATCCGAGTGGACCTTTGCAACTAATTAATATCAATTTGGATATTCCGGCGGGTGCATTTGTTGGCATTGTTGGTCAAAGTGGTTCCGGCAAAAGTACCTTAGCAAAATTGTTGCAACGGCTTTATGAGCCTAAAACAGGTCGGATTCAAATTGATGATTATGATATCAGCAAAGTAGAACTTTATTCGCTCCGTCGCCAAATTGGGATGGTGCTTCAAGATACATTGCTGTTTAATGGCACAGTTCAGGAAAATATTGCTCTGACTAATCCTGAGGCAAGTTCTGAGCAAGTTATTGCAGCGGCAAAAATTGCTGTAGCGCATGATTTTATTATGTCTTTGCCTAATGGTTATAACAGCGTAGTGGGAGAGCGCGGTTCCTCACTGTCGGGTGGACAGCGACAACGGATTGCGATCGCGCGTACCGTTCTCCAAAACCCCAAGTTACTTATTTTAGACGAAGCAACTAGCGCTTTAGACTATGACTCTGAGCGACAAGTGTGTAACAACCTAGATGAAGCTTTTCAAGGTCGAACTGTCTTCTTTATTACGCATCGTCTCTCCACCATAAAAAATTCTGATCTCATCTTAGTAATGGATCAAGGTTCTGTTGTCGAGCAAGGCACTCATACAGAATTGATGAAGCTCAAAGGGCGTTATTACTGCCTATACCAACAACAAGAGTCGCAATTATGAAATCTGAAAGAGTATTTGACCAACCCGTAGTTCTAGAGCAACCCGCAATTTGGTCGCGAGTATTTGTCTGGCTACTTGTTGCTGTTACAACCTCTGGTTTAGCTTGGGCGGCTATTGCCAAAATTGAGCAAGCAGTTCCAGCGGCAGGAAAATTGGAACCTCAAGGTTCAGTGAAGGAACTCAAAGCCCCTACTGGAGGTGTTGTGCGTGAAATTCACGTTCAGGATGGGCAGGTAGTTAAAAAAGGTCAACTCTTGATAACTTTTGATCCAACTTCACCTGAAGCTGACTTAGGGTCTTTAACAACATTAAGAAACTCTTTATTAAAAGAAAATCAATTTTACACAACAGCAGTTAGTAGCAGTAGCCAGGGAGAAGGTATATCAGACTTAGGATCTTTAACACGATTACGAGCAGCTTTAATTGCGGAAAATGAATTTTATCAAGCTCAAGTTAATGGTTTAAATGTTAACCGAAGCACAGGCGGAGAATTTAATGCTACTCAACAACAACTATTAGCAAGTTCCAGGGCAGAATATCAATCTCGCGTCACAGATGCTCAATTAAAAATTAGGGAGTTAGAAAAACAACTGAGTCAAACCCTGGGACAATTAGTAACTGCAAACAAGGTGACAGACCTGAATCAACAAATTCTTGATAGGATTGAACCAGTAGCAAAAGAGGGGGGAGTATCTCAGCTACAATACCAACGTCAGCAGCAAGAAGTCCTGACACGCCAGGCTGAAGCAGAGCGTCTGGAAGCAGAACAACAGCGCCTTATTGTCCAAATTTCTCAGGCAAGGGAACAGTTGCAAAACACAATTTCTTTATCAGCAAAAGATGTGTTCACTAAAATTGCAGACAATCAAAAACGAATTGCTGAAATAGATGTTGAACTTAGTCGGTTTAGACTAGAAAATAAAAAAAAGATCGGCGAAATAGACGGACAAATTAGTAAAGCGAAGTTAGCTCTTCAGTACCAAGAACTCCGTGCTCCTGTTAATGGAGTTGTGTTTGACTTACAAGCTAGTTCACCAGGCTTTGTTGCTAATTCTAGTGAGCCATTGCTGACAGTTGTACCCAGTGACAATTTAGTGGCTTCTGTGTTTCTTACCAATAAGGATATTGGGTTTGTGCAGAAAGGAATGGATACAGATGTTAAGATTGAATCTTTTCCAGAAAGTGAATTTGGTAGCGTCAAAGGTAAATTGGTATGGATTGGTTCTGATGCTTTGGCTCCCACTCAAGAACGTCCTTTCTATGCTTTTCCAGCAAAAATTAAGTTAGATCGTCAGTCGTTGCTTATTAATGGCAAGCAGGTGAATCTGCAATCAGGTATGGGTGTTAATTGCAGTATAAAAATCCGCAAGCGGACTGTGTTAAGCATTTTTCTGGATATGTTTGATAAGAAAGTTAAGAGCTTAGAAACTGTTAGATAGTTTTCTGAGGATTAGAGTCTAAGAGTTGTAAATTAAACTTAATGCGAGTCCTCTTCCTTCACTCCAACTTTCCGGCGCAGTACCGCCACGTAGCGACAGCTCTTGCTAAAGATAAAAAGAACCAGGTTGTATTTGGTACTAAAAATCGAGATACAAGCCTCCCTGGTATTAATAAAGCTATCTTTGAACCTAGCCGTAATCCGCATCCAACAACCCATCATTATGTGCGACCACTGGAGGGTGCTGTACTTCAAGGACAAGCAGTATTTAAGCTAATTGAGAAATTAAAAACACAAGGCTTTGTACCCGATATAATTTGTGGTCATTCTGGTTGGGGTCCGACGTTATTTGTTAAAGATGCATTTCCAGATACACCACTAATTTGTTACTTTGAATGGTTCTACCATGCGCGTGGTTCGGATGCAGATTTCGATCCAGCAGAACCTTTAAATATTGATGATATGGCGCGGATTCGAGTTAAGAATGCACCGATCTTGATTGACTTGTATACGTGCGAT
>JBGTCQ010000281.1:0-14313 GCA_041748755.1 Chroococcidiopsidaceae cyanobacterium
GATCGCAGATGCCTCTGAGCCACGCGCTGAATCTGCCTACTATGATCCGAATTCTGATCGCATTGTTATCAAACTGCGAAATAAAGCTAGTTTCCTGTTTCCGCCTGAGTTAGTTCAAGGGTTGAAGGGAGCCTCTCTAGAAGACCTTATGCAAGTAGAAGTAACTCCCTCTGGGGAAGGGTTACACTGGGAAAAATTGGATATGGATCTGAGTATCCCCTCTTTGATGCTGGGCATATTTGGCACTGAAGCTTGGATGCTGACTCAGGTGGTGGTTAAGTCTAGCGGCGACTAGAAGTGCGCTACTTCGGTTTAGTTCTAGATTTTGAACAATGTCTAAAGCCTAAAATCTTCAGTCTAGAAAAATTGTTCCTCCCAGCAGTGGAAGAATTACAAATTAAATTCTACGATTATTAATATTTGTAACAATTACGCTGCTATGACCATCCTGTTATTGATGCTGTCAAGTTTTATCGCCTGGTTCATCAGCAGCTTAGCTGGTGGCGGCAGCCCGTTTATCATTATTCCGATGGTCAATTTCCTGCTAGAACCGCAGGCCATTCCGCCAGTTGTGACGACAGGAATGCTGCTGGGTAATTTTCAGAGAACTTGGCAATATTGGCAAGACATTGATTGGCAGTTGACTTGGTGGTACTTGCCAGGAGCAGTATCGGGAGCGATATTAGGTTCATTCGTATTTACTCAGACCAAATTGCAATGGCTGCAAGTCCTGCTGGGATTATTTCTTGTTAGTTCCGTTTTTAGTTTCGGGTTCGGGAAAAAAGCCCAATCTTTTAAGGTTCAGGGCTGTTTTTTTTTACCAGCTGGTTTTGTGTATGCTTTTCTTTCAGGGCTGATCGGCAGCATTGGCCCCGTACTAAACCCGTTTTACCTGAATTATGGTTTGGTTAAAGAAAAGATGATTGCCACTAAATCTGCCCATGTCTTGGTGGTACATATTGCCAAAATGGTGACTTATGCTGCCTTGGGAGCGTTGACTATGCCTTATCTTGGTTATGGTTTAGTTATTGGAATCGCAGCTGTTCCAGGCAATTGGTTAGGACAGATGGCTCTGCAAAAGATTAGCGAGGAACAGTTCCGGCAGTTTGTGATTGCTCTTGTAACCATCAGCGGCTGCTTAATACTTTGGGATCAACGCGATTTTTTTGCCTTTTGGTAAGTGCAAAGACGAAATCACAAGCTGAATATTAGTTTAAAGTACATCCACAATTTCAAAACTTTTAGGTTTAGGCGATCGCCCTTAAGATACATCAGCAATATCAAGAAACTCAAGAATCGCTGCATTAACTGCATCTGAACAACCAGATGAGGCATCGTGACCGCAATTGGGGAGAATTTGCAGTTTAGAATTGGGGATGAGCGATCGCAGTTTTTCCCCATCGCTAGGCGGATACCAGGCATCTTGCTCACCCCACAAAATCAACGTAAGACACTTAATCCTACCCAAATTATTTTGAATTTTACTGATAATATTCGATTTATTTTCTTGGAGATGCTCAATTTCCCGTGCCGCTATGCGTAAGTCTTCGGCAACTTTCAAAACAGTACCCGGAAATTCAATAAACGGATAACTAATCCAGTAAATATCTGACTCTGTAAGGATTGATGTATCGAACAGCACTGCACGCCGCTCTACAGTCATAATTTCCCGTACCAGTGGTGCCAAAAAGTAGGTTAGACGAGCAGAGTCAAATTTTTGAACTAACTCCAGCGGCAATTGCGACAGCAACAACATTCCCCAATGTGGCAAGCGTTCCAGAAAAATAGGTACATTCACCACTACTAGCCGCGATAATAACTTTGGATACGCCAATGCAACCCCAAGGCTAACCAGTGCTCCTAGCGATTCTGCAACAACAACAGGTGGTTCGTCACATAAAGCGCTAATAATCCGCTCTAGCTCAATGATTTGATGATCGTGTCTTTCGGGATACACAGGTTTTTCGGAGAACCCGTAGCCTTTGGCATCAAAACAAATTACCCGAAAGTATTGCGATAGTGGCTCGACGCTGCGCCGCCAATTGTAGCTCCAGCTGCCGATACCATGAACTAAAAATAGCGGTTTACCTGTACCTTTTTCGCCATAAGCAATTGAAACTGGATGCCCATTAGCATCAATAATTTTTATAGTTTGTCGCCCTTTGGGAAATGTTGCTTTCCACCAGTCTTGCATTGCTTTTACGGCCATTAAAATTGGCTAGTCACAGCACTAATAAATATTTTGAGGACTAGCACGCTAAAAGTCACCAACCCCATACTGAAAATCAGCAATCCAGCCAACAGCAGGAAGATAAACCAGCGATCTACTTTCTCGCTCTTGTGCGGAACATTCAAGTGCGCTTCTAGTAAAGCAACATTCTGGATATTGGCTTTCCAAGCAAAATCAAACAAGTCTCCTATCACTGGTACAGCGCCCACCAAGCCTTCCAGAAGGATATTAAAGACCATCCGCCCTAAAGTTGCTTTCGGTAGACCCAGGCGTGCCGCTTCTATCACAATATAGGTGGAAAGTGCAGTTCCTACAAAATCACCCGCTCCGGGTAGTAGCCCCAAGATCGGGTCGAAACCAATACGATGTTTCGTACCTGGAATTGGAATAGCATTATCAAGCAGACGGCTGAACTTACGCAGGCGCTGTAAAGAAGCATTGGGGTGAGTAGTTACAAAAAGCTGAGGAGGCTCTGACATCGGCTCGATTATAGAATCCACACATGGACTGCTTACTGCAATCGAAACACAATTTACTTTGGTTTGTGCTGTGCCTATAGCCAGATTTGATTAGGGTGTGTCTGCGACAACCAAGTAGAGCGACTGATTAATCGGCTCAAGCAGTGCAGTATAGACACATTGCCACCCGCTACGAAAAGTATGCCGTCAACTATCTTGCCATGCTTATGATTGGTGCTATTTGTCTTTGGTCATAAGTTCGCCGACAGGCGCTACTCTACTTTAGTCAGGAAATTCCAGTTTGCAGACACGCTCTAATTATATTAATTAACAGTTACAGAAACAGAGAAGGCACCAACGTTATCGTCATACCAGACCATCCAGTTATTGGATTTGGCAATTTCTTTCCAAGTCTCTAATCGTTTCTGATATTGTTCCTTAGCTTTTTCAAGCAGGTACTCCTCAGACCAAGAATCAACCTTTTCTTCTTTCAAGGTAGCTTCCTCTTTGGCTTTAAACTGGTAGTACAGGAGATTGTTGTCATTGAATGGTAAAGCATATATGTCCTGTGCATCACCGCCTAAAAAGAGATCATTGACTGCGAGAACCAACTCACCGTCTGTTTTTACAGTAAACTCACGCTTCTTACCGACTGGTTCTATGTCCTGGTTCTGCACTTGGTTTTTGTTGTCCCGAATTGCAGCCAGCAACATCCCATAGCCGTAGTGGGCATTGTCTTTATCAGGCAGGAGTTTATACTCATTTCGCTTACTATCCCAATCTTGCTCTACCTCAGCTATAGAACCATCTGGACCAACCCAGGATGGCTCAATTTTCCTATCCGTTTGTGCTATTGTAATTAGCTTCGCTAGTGCGGTATGTACACGTCCGTTAGCTTCGATTTTGACTTTATTTCCTTTCTTAACTGTAATTCCCGTTCCGACCCAGGGGCTACTATCCTCCCCAGCAGCGCTCAGCATTAAAACTGCATTCTGCGTACTCCCCGTTTTAATGGCGATCGTCCCAGCATTCGTTGTAATCTCAAGTTGATCAGGACGCATCAACAGGATAAGTAGCGCAAAAAAAACGAATACAATTGGAGCAATTACGAACCCTAGTACCTTTAATCCATGCTTGGTGGTGAGAAGATGACGCGCAAGTTCAAACCAATTCGTGACTGAATTCTGCTGCATGACAAAACTTCCAAGTTCGCAGTGTAAAAATATTAGTTTTTCAGTGACATCCTTGTAGGGTTGAATTTAACCGTTTTTTAAAGAGGATTATTGGACTTAGAGAGTTAATATTCAAAGCAATATCAGGGTAAACGATCTAGTTGAGAAAATACTGAATACCTAAATGCTTCCTGCTGTTACAATCACGCTTCAAACAATCAGTTGAATTGAAAAACGTAGCTTGAACATTTTGACCTCCAAAAATTGGATGATGATTTTGAGATACTAATTACTAAATCAATTTACGTCTTTCTTTCTACAGAAAATGTCAATTTGTTGTAATGATTATTTACAAAATTGACTTTGCAGACAGACCTTAGTCCACGAATCGGAGTCATTAGTCATTAGTTAAGAGGGTGCATACCCTGCCTAGATCGTGGGCGGATTAATGCGAGAGACGCAGGGACTTTTCCTCCTCCCCAATACACAATTCAAGGGTAGAGTTTAACCCTCTGACTCGCGCCGTAGTAGGCTTTGATGCCTACTTCACTACATTTGGTAAACGCCCTGTTTCTCTAGACGCGAGGCAAATTTTTAGTCTGTATAGAGCTTAAAAACTCTATCCTTGTCCTTGTAATTATTGAGATTCTCTACTTACTCACAAAAAAATGGGGCTCTTACAGGAACCCCTAATCAACTTGACTTTACAAATTTAGAGACAAAACGCTAACAGGCCTATTACTATCCCAACAATGCCTTTGCCTTCGCTACCACATTATCTACAGTAAAGCCAAACTTCTCCATACAGACAGGTCCAGGAGCCGAAGCACCAAAGGTATCGATACTAACTGAAGCACCTTCACTACCTGTGTATTTGCACCAGCCAAAGCTAGTACCTGCTTCTACGGCAACACGCTTAGTCACAGCTTTCGGCAATACAGCTTCCCGATATGAGGCATCCTGTTCTTCAAAAAGCTCCCAACATACCATCGAAACTACTCGTACTTTCTTACCCTCGCCGCGCAACTGTTCCGCTGCCTTAACGCAGAGTTGAGTTTCGCTACCTGTCCCCATCAAAATTAAATCAGGCGTACCATCACTATCTGACAAGATGTAAGCGCCCTTGTTGACACCTTCAATAGATGTATTAGGTAGATTGGGTTGTGCTAGCCGAGATAAGGCGATAATTGAAGGTCGTGTTTTGTTACCAAATTTCTTACCTCTGGCGGCGGCGATCGCCACTTTATATGCCCCAGAAGTTTCATTACCATCCGCAGGACGCAGCACCAACAAATCGGGAATTGCCCGTAACGAAGCTATATGCTCAATTGGTTGGTGCGTTGGACCATCTTCACCTAGCTGGATTGAGTCATGAGTCATGACATATATTACACCAGCTTCTGACAAAGCAGAAAGGCGAATCGCTGCCCGCATATAGTCGGTGAAAACTAAGAACGTCGCACAGTAGGGAATTAGCCCCGATCCATCTAAAGCAAGACCATTACAAATGGCTCCCATACCATGTTCGCGTACCCCAAAGCGGAGGTTGCGATTTTGGTACTGTCCCTTTTGGAAGTCCCCAGAGGACTTCAGCAAGGTATTGTTGGAAGGAGCGAGATCCGCAGAACCACCAATTAGTTCTGGAAGAACGCTAGCTAAAGCATTGAGGGTTTTACCAGATTGCGATCGCGTAGCTTCAGCTTTGTCCTCTGGTGTGTAGGTGGGTAGAACCGATTCCCAGCCTTGAGGAAGTTCAGCCTCATGCATCCGCTCCAGGTTTGCGGCTTCTTGAGGATATTGCTCTTTGTAACGAGCAAAGAGTTGATTCCACTCATCTTCGGTTTTTGCCCCGCGTTCAATTGCCTTGCGCCAATGTTTGAGTGCATCTTCTGGGACTTCAAAGGGCTGATAATTCCAACCTAGATTTTCGCGTGTGGCCTGTACTTCAGATGCACCAAGGGCTGAACCATGAGCATCGTGGCTATTAGCTTTATTAGGTGAACCATAACCAATGATTGTCCGCACCTTAATCAAAGAAGGCTTATCGGTGACTGATTTTGCGGTTTCAATTGCCTTGTGAATCGCATCTAAATCAGTGTTGCCGTCTTCTACAACTTGGACGTGCCAACCATAAGCTTCAAAGCGCTTACCAACATCTTCTGTAAAAGCAAGGTCGGTGGAACCGTCAATAGAAATGTGATTGTCATCGTAAAGGGCAATTATTTTGCCCAGTCCCAAGTGTCCAGCCAAGGAACAGGCTTCACTGGTGACACCTTCCATGTTACAACCATCACCCAAGATGACGTAGGTGTAGTGGTCGATGATTGGGAAATCGGGTTTATTAAATGTGGCTGCTAAGTGAGCTTCAGCCATTGCAATTCCCACACCGTTAGCCATGCCTTGTCCCAAAGGTCCAGTGGTAATCTCCACCCCAGGATTCATAAAGTTTTCTGGGTGACCGGGAGTTTTGGATTCCCATTGCCGGAATTGCTTCAGGTCTTCGAGGGTAAGATCCTCATAGCCCGTAAGATAAAGTAGGGCATACTGTAACATACTGCCATGCCCCGCAGATAGCAAGAAGCGATCGCGATTTAACCAAGTAGGATTTTTGGGATTAAACCGTAAAAAGCGATCCCACAGCACAAATGCCATTGGAGCCGCGCCCATAGGCAGTCCTGGATGACCAGATTTTGCCTTTTCTACAGCATCAATTGCCAGAAAGCGGATCGAGTTAATACAAAGTTCTTCGAGGGATTGGGTGGCAACAACCATAGTCTCTTGTTCTTATTTTTGGGTGGGCTGATTTGAATACTCTGGATCGGCCTAAGCAAGCATTACCGATCATCCCATTAGCAGCGTTATTAGTCATCAGCAACTAACTAATGACTAATGACTAAACGTACTTTTTGAATGCTAGCGTGACGTTGTGTCCGCCAAATCCAAACGAATTTGATAGGGCAACCTCTACTGTTTGAGCGCGACTTTTATGGGGAACATAATCCAAATCGCATTCTGGATCAGGATTATCCAGATTGATTGTAGGTGGAATTTGGTCATTAGCGATCGCCATCACCGTAGCAACGGCTTCAATCCCACCGGAACCTCCCAAAAGATGACCCGTCATCGACTTAGTTGAACTTATCGCTACTTTATAGGCACATTCACCCAAGGCTTTTTTGATTGCCGCAGTTTCCGTAACATCGTTTGGTCCCGTACTGGTACCGTGGGCATTGATGTAACTCACCTGATTTGGATTCAATCCCGCATCCTTCAGCGCTAGTTGGATAGCTCTTGTAGCTCCTTCTCCACCCGGAACCGGCGATGTCATATGGTAAGCGTCACAAGTGATCCCATAGCCCACAATTTCCGCATAAATCCGCGCCCCGCGACTTAGGGCGTGTTCCAGTTCTTCTAGCAGTAAAATTCCCGAGCCTTCACCCATCACAAAGCCATCGCGATCGCGGTCAAACGGTCTACTGGCATGACTAGGATCGTCATTGCGCGTCGAAAGCGCCCGCGCCGCCGCAAAACCCGCTACTGACAACGGTGTTACCGCGGCTTCCGCACCCCCACAAATCATCGATTGAGCATAGCCTTGCTGAATCAAGCGAAAAGCATCCCCCACCGCATTAGAACCCGCAGCACAGGCAGTTACTGTACAAGAGTTTGGTCCTTTGGCACCAGTATGAATCGCTGTTAATCCAGCTGCCATATTAGAGATCATCATTGGCACCATAAACGGACTACAGCGATCAGGTCCCCGGTCAAGATAGACAGCTTGCTGGTCTTCTAATACCTTAATTCCACCAACACCAGTGCCGATAATTGCGCCTACCTGTTCTGCGTTCAGTTCATTAATCACAAACTGCGCGTCAGCGATCGCCTGCAAACTTGCTGAAACCGCAAATTGAGCAAACCGATCCATCCGCTTGGCATCTTTGGCATCCAGGTAGTCTTGAGGGTCATATTCCTTCACCTCGCCAGCAATGCGACATTTATGCTGGGAGGCATCAAACAAGGTGATCGGGGCAATGCCATTACGTCCGCTCAACAACCCTTCCCAGTATTGGGCTGGAGTATTACCAATTGGCGTAAGTGCGCCGACACCTGTTACAACAACGCGTTTACGTTCAAAATTCATGATTAGTTAAAGCCAAGCTAATCGACCATAACGCAGAACATAGCAGGTATTGGTATTGGGTAGAAGGAATGAGGTTAGGATAATTCTCTTTATGCTTCGACCTGATCCTTTAGACTGCCCAACACTCCCGCCACCAAAAACCTAATATCTAAGCAGATGCAGCGGTTTTATTGCTGATATAATCCACTGCTTGTTGAACCGTTGTAATCTGTTCGGCTGCCTCATCCGGAATTTCTATATCAAATTCTTCTTCTAAAGCCATTACCAGTTCAACAGTATCAAGGGAATCAGCCCCTAGATCGTTGGCAAAGTTGGCTTGTGGGGTGACGTTACCAGCTTCAACACTAAGTTGTTCAGTAACGATTTCCTTAACTTTATCAAAAATTTCCGCTTCGCTCATAAATTTAAGAGTCCTCAACCAGTTGCTAAAATTCCCTTGATTAGGGTGACACGGCTTTGAGCATACTTATCTTATCGTCAAGAGCGATCGCATATACATAAAGATGGTCTGTTTTCCAAGTGGCACTAAGAAAGGGACTAGGGGCTGGGGGCTAGAGGCTAGGGAAGAGAAAGGAATTAGGGGCTAGGGGCTAGGGAAGAAAAGATTATGGTAAAAGATAGGGATTTGACAGCTTGAAATCCATTTTATTTGATGTTTGTCCTCTAGTCCCTAGCCTCTAGTCCTTAGCCCCTGGTTTTTTATGCTATCTCAGACGCTGAAATATGCTTACTTTCCTGGCTGTGTTGCTCAAGGAGCTTGCCTAGAGCTTTACCAATCTACCCAGGCGCTCACTCAAGCTTTGGGGATTGAACTTGTTGAACTGAAAACAGCTGCTTGTTGTGGTTCCGGCACGTTCAAAGAAGATTCCCAATTGCTGGAAGATACAGTTAATGCCCGGAATATTGCCCTAGCAGAAGAATTGAATCTACCACTGCTGACTCATTGCAGTACCTGTCAGGGAGTTATCGGTCATGTTGATGAACGCTTGAAGGAATGCCAGAAAAAAGACCCGATTTATATGCAGCAAGTTAATAATTTACTGCAAAATGAGGGCTGTTTGCCTTATCGCGGCAGCACCGAAGTTAAACACCTCCTATATGCTCTGGTTGCAGATTACGGTTTAGAGTCAATTCAGCAACGAGTCACACGAGCGCTGAGTGGACTAAAGTGTGCGGCGTTTTATGGTTGCTATTTGCTACGCGCCCAAAAGTCCATGCCCTATGATGACCCCTACAACCCGCAAGCGATGGAAAATGTATTTCGGGCGGTGGGAGCAACGCCAATTTATTACAGAGGTCGTACCCAATGCTGTGGGTGGCCGCTTGCCAGCTATGCCACTACACAATCCTTCAAGATGGCGGGGATGCATATTCAGGATGCCCTAGCCTCGGGTGCCGATTGTATAGTCACGCCTTGCCCGTTGTGCCACCTTAATCTAGATTCCCGTCAGCCAGAAGTTGAAAAAGTCATCGGTCATAAACTTGGTTTGCCAGTGTTGCATTTACCCCAACTAATTGCTTTAGCATTGGGCATTAAACCGCAACAACTGGGTTTAGAGCGGCACATTGTTTCAACTCGTCCGGTGTTGAAAAAATTAGGGTTGTAGCATATTCAATGTTTTAAAAAACAGCCGTTGAGCAGCCACATTTAGCTATGGACTACATGCTGATTATTTATTATCTAAACGCCGCTGTAGCTGCTTGAGAATTTGATACATTTCGGGGAGGCGGTTGTAGAGGGTAGCTGCCTTAAGCCAGCGTTTGTGTGGAATGGGTGGATAACCAGAAATAACGGCTCCTGGTTCTACATCACCGATAATTCCTGTTCTTGCAGAAGCGATCGCCCCATCTCCTACTTTCGCTTGATTTGCGATTCCTACTTGACCCGCTAGAGTGACTTGATTCCCCACTGTCACGCCACCCGCCAAACCAACATGAGCTGCCATGACACAGTTAGCACCCACTTTGCAACCGTGACCAATGTGTACTAGATTATCAAGCTTGGTGTTCTTCCCAATTCGGGTTTCTCCCACAGCTGGACGGTCAATGGTGCTGTTGCAACCAACTTCTACGCCATCTTCCAGCACGGTGTAGCCAGATTGCTCCATTTTGAACCATCCAGAAGAAGTGGGAACAAAGCCAAAGCCTTCTGCACCAATGACTGCACCGCTATGAATCACACAATCTGCGCCGATGCGGGCCCGCTCCTGGATTGTACAGTTTGCATGTAAGACAGTGCGATCGCCTATTTGGGCATCTGGGTAAATCACTACATTCGGATGAATACAAACTCCATCGCCAATTTTTACCCCCACCTGAATTACCACATGAGCGCCGATATATAAGTCATTACCCAGAGTAGCCGAGGGATGAATAACTGCTGTAGGATGGATTTCCGGTGCTGGGCGGAAGGGTTGGTAAAAAAGAGCGATTACTTGGGCAAATAATAACCTTGGTGCA
Organism: Chroococcidiopsidaceae cyanobacterium; assembly: GCA_041748755.1. Classification (GTDB taxonomy): domain Bacteria; phylum Cyanobacteriota; class Cyanobacteriia; order Cyanobacteriales; family Chroococcidiopsidaceae; genus JAHHHE01. The sequence continues at coordinate 10,462 of JBGTCQ010000281.1, forward strand.
GATGTCGCAATCCAGGCAATACCTCGCCCTTGAGCTTGCGCCTGTAACGCTTCATCAAAAGGCAAAATTAAAGCACTTGCTTTGGTTGTCCCAACCTGAGCAGCAAATTTTGCTCCTTCTATATAGCTAAGCGTGCCAGGAGATGCTTCATCCACTGCTGCTACCCCTGTAACTTCAGGATCTCCGTCCTTGTTGGATTTCAAGCTATTGCAAGCAGCACTCCCACCAAGTTTTTGTACCAGTTCACTAAACTTCATTTTTTTCTGATAGCCTGCGTAGGTAGGCTTTGCGGAGCCGGAGACGCTCCGCCTCCGGTCTCGTGTAGCCGCGAATTCTATTCGCTTGGATTGATTGGCAAAACATTTTCTAGCCTACTCGAAATTAGCGATCGCCTGACCAGCTAACCATGAGGTTGTCCAAGCACTCTGGAAATTAAAGCCCCCAGTTACGCCATCAATATCTAAGATTTCCCCCGCAAAGTAAAGACCCGAACAGCAGCGGCTTTCCATTGTTTTGAAGTTGACTTCTTTGAGGTTAACGCCGCCACAGGTAACAAATTCTTCCTTAAAGACTCCCTTGCCCTGAATTAGATATTGCCCCTGAGTAAGTTCTTGAATTAATAGATTCAGGGTTTTGTTAGATAATCCCGCCCAGCGGTCTTCACCACCAATGCCCACACGAGAAACTAAATATTGCCAGAGGCGGTGAGGCATTTTGTCTACGCCGCGATGCAATGCGATTACTTTCTTTGAAGATTCAGACTTAACTACAAGCAATTGTTGTCGCAAATCCGGATTGTACTGAGGTAGCCAATTAATCAGCAAAGTTGCTTGATAGTGACACTCGTGTAATACCCGCGCTCCCCAAGCAGAGAGTTTTAGAACCGCTGGCCCACTTAGACCCCAGTGAGTAATCAGCAATGGTCCAGTCTGCTCCAACTGCGAGCCATTAACGGACAATCGCAAGCTTACAGCATCCATGCTGACTCCAGCTAAATCTCTCAGTCGATTGTCGAGAACGTTGAAAGTAAACAAAGACGGCACTGGCGGTTCGATTTGATGACCCAAGGCTGTCGCTATTTGATAACCGATTTGGCTGCTTCCGGTGGCGAGGAGAACTCGATCGCCCGCCAAAATCTCTCCCGACTTCAACGAAAGCTCAAACTTATCTGCTTGCCGCACGACTGAAGCAACAGCTGCGCCCGTGCGAACTTCTACTCCAGATGATGACGCTGCTTTCATCAAACATTCCACAATCGTTTCTGAACTATCCGTAACGGGAAACATCCGTCCATCTGCTTCTGTTTTTAGCTTCACTCCTTGAGCAGCAAACCAGTTGACAGTATCCTGGGTCTGAAATCGGCTAAAAGCACCCTGTAGGGCTTTTCCGCCTCTAGGGTAATTTTGTACCAATCCAGATAGATCAAAGCAAGCATGAGTAACGTTACAGCGACCCCCGCCAGAAATGCGAACTTTAGCTAACGGTTGCCGACTCGCTTCTAGTAATGTGACTTGGGTGTGAGGATGAGCTTGGGCACAGGCGATCGCGCCAAAAAATCCAGCTGCCCCACCACCAATCACTACCACTTGTAAAGGTTGCAAATTCAATACAGTTCTATAACGCGCTACTTCTAGGCTAACTGCTCGATTAAGCAGCTGGTATACTTTTCACTATTCCGATTCAAATTGATCTTTTGTCGCGCCACAAACTGGACACACCCAGTCATCGGGAATATCTTCAAAAGGTGTACCGGGTGCTATCCCCCCATCAGGATCACCTTCTTCTGGATCATAGGTATAGGCACAGGCGGTACAAACGTAGTTCTGCATTTTGGCTATCTCCGAATTAATGCCTGTTTGAATAGTACAAGCCTCCAGAACCAAAGTTTTAGAGGCTAGCAGTAATAATTACTTAATATCTGTGTAGCGTCCTGTCAGTTTACAGTAACTAAACCGTCACAACTTTATAGATACCAACTTCCCATTCAGAGTTCTTCACCCATAGGGTTGATTTTAAAGTCTCTGCTACTAAATGCTCACTTTTCAAACCTAATTTAGGTATGTTCTCGCATTAGCTAGCTACAAAAACTAAACTTTTCCGTTTTGAAAATTCAGCTTAGCAACGTCACCATATTCTTTGCAAGCGACCGAGAATTCCCATAGTGATAGATAGCAGGATTAACAGCCAAATAATCCCGCCTGGCATAAAGGTGAGAATACCGAAGCCTCTCAGGGTCCAAACAGCTATTGTAATTCCGAGAATCATGCCGAAAGCCTGCTTTAGTATTCGCTCTCTGGACTTGGGAGATTGGCTCATTTCTCCGTTTTCCCCTGATCCACCATACCTCTACTCCATGTGTTAAGTAATATCGCTGTCAGGTATTTTCCTGCTTTAGTAGTCTCATTTTTTCTAAGTGTGCTCTCATGTAATGGATAAATTCTTGGAACCTTTACATGAACTTTACTATCTCTTTACACAACTGTAGGTATTTTAGCAATAGAAGTAGTTGTTTCGACTACTGAATAGTAGCTATTGATACCTAGTGTCTTGGTTGAGGAGTGGTTGAGCTAATATGACTGCAATTTCTTCATTAGAATCAATTGATTCAGCATCAGGTAGTGTCTGGAGTCAGCATAAGCAAACGGCTCTTTTGCAAGGCGAGGTTTTAGTGGAAACGCGATCGCATTCGGCTTGGGGTGGTGCTGTCACCGCCCAAATGTACTTACCATTAAGGCGATCGCACGTTTGGCAGCAAGTAACAGATTACCCCCGTTGGGTACAATTCTTTCCCGATGTCACTAAGAGTAAAGTTTTACAACGAGGAGAACCATTACGTCTCTATCAAACTGCCCAAAAAAGCTTTTTCTTCTTGACTGCACAAGTTGAAGTCTATCTAAATGTTATTGAAGTGAAGCGACAGCAAATTCAGTTCCGGCTGGAACAAGGCACTTTTAATGATTTTACGGCAGACTTAAAGCTGCAAGATTGCGGCGCGGGTACTTTGCTTACTTATGCAGTGCAAGCGACACCCAATATCCCCATACCGACAGTTTTCATTCAACAGGCAATGCATCTGGAATTGCCAGCAAATATGCGAAAAATGCGGCAAGTCTTGTGTTGCGGTTGACTAATAAAAGTCTGATTGAGAGAGAAGTCTATAAAGCTATTGGTTAAATTCAGCGGCTTTAGTCCGTCCAGTGCAGCGTGATATTAGACTACTCCTTAAGCAAATTGAACTAATATTTCCTCTTGGTTTTCGGCTGCTGCTAAATACAACTCTCTCTACCCCTGAAACTGATCCAAATACCACTCTTGCCTGCCTTCATCTCTTGTAAACAGCATCTCAGGCTCTACCTCTCGGAGAATTATTGCCCCTTCCTGAACTAGTGCAAGAGATACAAGTCCTAATGTGTCCTCTAGTTGAACAAGATTTGAGGCAATTTGATCGCCAAACATTAGCCGATTGACAAACTCGGTTGTATCTTTACCTTGGCTTCTACTCAATTGTACTAGCCGCTTCTCAATCTCATGGGCAGATTTCTCTAATAAAGCTCTTCTATCTTCAATTCCTGGGTAGAGGTTTCGAGTGCGTTCTAATTCAGATTGAAACTCATTGATCCAATGTCTTGCTTCCGATTCAGATCCAAGCGTATCTTGATTGCTCTCTATCATCCATTCAAGGATTTCTTCTACATCGTCATCCTCGATCTCAAAGAAGCGGAAGATGCCACCACCGTAGGGAAAAAGGTAAACCATGAGAGTATTGAATGCCTTTTCCTGTTGCAGACGTTTGTACAGGGTACTTTTAGGAGGTATTGCGCTGTAAAGTCCAGAAACGCCCATAGAGTAAAT
>JBGTCQ010000282.1:0-4983 GCA_041748755.1 Chroococcidiopsidaceae cyanobacterium
CGATCGCGGTGAGAAATACTGCGGTGATCATGCCAGCAACTTTATGGATATCGAAGTTGACCCGTTTGGGATGAGCAAGCCATTTAATCTTGAAGCCACTGATCAGCTTGCGCCATCCTGGCCAGAGAACTATACCTGTGATGCTGAGAATCATCAGCAAAAAGGCAGCAATACCGACAATGACCATACCTGTATTGCCAACCAAGAGGGCGTAGTGTAGCTCCAGAACACGGCTAAATAAGGCAGTTTCTCGTTGGCGATCGCCCATGATTACACCCGTATAAGGATTAACAAAAACCTCCCACTGGGTATCATCAGGACGGTTGAGTCGAATGGTATAAAAAGCCTGTTTGGGTAGCATTTGCACTTGTCCTACCTGCCAATCAGGATGCTTAGCGTAGGCTGTGACACCATCAACCAGTGTTGCTGTGGAGAGGCGTTGTTCTTGAGGAACCACATGACCAAAGCGTTGCTGTATCGCCCATTCATCCAGTTCATGCTCAAAAACCAACAGGCTACCAGTTAAGCCGACGATGACTAAAATTATTCCCACTGCTAAACCGATATAGCGATGCAATGTAAAGGCAAGATTGCGTAGTTTCCTAGACTTCATGGCAAATACTCCTTCGTTGCTAACATTGTTTGGTGTGTTGCTGATTGAACGCACTTTTATTGCAGGTTCCTACCTAACAGAAACAAAAACATCAATTCCATATAGGGTGATAACCATCATGCAAGTTTCCAATTTTGAAAAGGTTTTAGAAAGCGTCGAGGCTCTATCAGTCGATGAGCAGGAAGTGCTGATTGATTTGGTGCAGCGGCGGCTGGTAGAACGGCGGCGATCAGAAATTGAGGCGCATATTGCTCAAGCAAAGGCAGAGTATCAGGCAGGCAAAGTGTTCCGAGGAACTGTTGCTCAGGTAGTGGCTGAGTTGAGGGAGTGAAAACTTTAGTTTTAGCTTCGTCTTTTAAGCGAGCTTTCAAAGCATTGGTGCGGCGACAACCAGAACTACAGCAGCGGATTGAAGAGAGGCTAAGTCTTTTAGCGGTTGCTCCTTTTGACCCACTACTGCGAACCCATAAGCTCAAGGGCAAGTTGTCTGGAGCTTGGGCTTGTTCTGTAGAGTATGACTGTCGGATTGTGTTTAGCTTTGTCCAAAATCCAGAGTCGGGTGAAGAGGAGATTTTGCTGATTGACATTGGCACTCATGATCAGGTGTACTGAATTTAATCGGATGATTTGGGGGCAATTTACGGTTGTGTTGCAATCAAAACTCTTCTGAAAACGACCCCAGGACAGTAAAGGGCGCGCCAGGACGGATACGGGGGTCATAAGATTCGTAGTACAGGGTGTCAAACAGATTCTTAAAAACGATGAGGGCGATCTCGCCAACCCAAGCCATCGGTGCAGGTGAAAGGCAGCATTGCGAAGCGTTTTAGTGTTCATGGTAGAACCTCTCGGATTCCTTCTATGATTGGGGTATGAGATGGAGGATTGGCTGAGTTTAGGGCGATTAGGTATCGATTAGGAATGCGATTCACCTGGGATGAAAATAAGCAGCAATCAAATTTGGGCAAACATGGGTTTGATTTTGTGGATGCTTCCCAGGTGTTTGAAGGGGCAACATTCACGTTTGAAGATGATCGCTATGCTTATGGGGAGCAGCGCTTCATTACATTGGGACTACTCTGTGGGCAAGTGGTCGTGATTGCCCATACAGAAGTTGGAGATGAAATTCGGGTTATTTCGATGCGGGAGGGAACTAAACGTGAGCGAATCATTTTCTTCCAAAGCCTCTCAAACTGATTGGGAGCGGATTGATGCCATGCAAAATGAAGATATTGATCTATCTGATATTCCAGAAGTGACGGGAGAACAAATGCGGCGGGCAGTGCTGCGAGTTGGTGGAAAACCGGTTGAACGAGGTCAACGTTCTGTTAATCTCCTCCTGGATGCGTTTATCGTGGAATACTTTGAGGCGAAGGCAGGTGAGCAGGGGTATCAAGCGCTGATGAATCAGGTGTTGGCAGAGTATGTTCATCACCGCGACCTTGAAAATTAGGGATGCGGTCTTTTCTTTCTTCTCGTCGTTCCCGCACTCCCTACTCCTAAAACTGCCACTACGAACCCCCATAAGCTCAAGGGCAAGTTGTCTGGAGCTTGGGCTTGTTCTGTAGAGTATGACTGTCGGATTGTGTTTAGCTTTGTCCAAAATCCAGAGTCGGGTGAAGAGGAGATTTTGCTGCTTGACATTGGCACTCATGATGAGGTGTACTGAATTTGAGCGAGTGATTTGGGGGTGATTTGCGGTTGTGTTGGTGAGTCAAAACTGCACTGAAACTGAACCAATTACAGTAAAAGGCTCACCAGGATAAACGGACTCCCTAAATCCCGCAGCCGACCGGATATAATCAACATTGAAAAGATTTTGGAAATTGAGAGCCGCTCTCCAATTGTTTCTGCGGTAGTAGATGGCTGCGTCTGTACGCACATAGCTAGGCAACTGAAATGAATTATCCAGATCCCCTGGGCGATCGCCGACGAAAAACAATCCGGCTCCAAACCCTAACCCCAGCCAGCTACCCCTTTGAATCTCATAAGTAGTCCACAAACTGGCGCTGTTCTCTGGCACATTAGTTAGCCGATTTCCCACAGAGAAGAAATTATCCTCGGTAATCTCAGCGTCCGTGTAAGCATAAGACGCAATAATGTTCCAACCCTCTAGAATTTCTCCGACAACATCAAGTTCAATGCCTCGACTTCTGACCTCACCGACAGCAATGCTAAAGTCAGTATTATCTGGATCGGTGGTAGCGACATTTTCCTTGCTAATTTCATAGGCTGCCAACGTTGTAGAAAGTCTCCCATCAAGGAATTCGCCTTTAATACCAACTTCATACTGAGTGCCAGTTGTAGGTTCAAGGGGCGAACCGTCAGCGCTAATCGAAAAAATGTCAGGGTTAAACGACCGACTAAAACTGGCATAAAGCGAAATCTGTTCGCTGGGTTGATAGACTACGCCAATGCGAGGGCTGAAGCGTTGGCGTTCTTGATTGGAAGTAGTGTTTGTTAGCAAGTCAATTGAGCGTCGGTCAAACAAATCAAAACGTCCACCCAGTAACAATTTCAGATTGTCTGAAAAGGAAATCTGGTCTTGCAGATAGATCCCCAGTGTGTCTACTCGGTTATTCTCATTCCGGGCAAACAATGTCAAATCTGAAAGATTGGGCTTGGAGATGGGATCTGCCTCTTGAGTAAAAATGTTGAGGAAGAAAGACGGATCGTTAGGCAATCGCCTTTGTCCCCCTACCGTAGTTTCACGATTGAGATCGACACCAAATAAAAGCGTGTGGTTGATTGCACCCGTAGCAACCTCACCGACTAAGTTAGTTTGTAAGGCATAACTTTCGGACAAATCATCGTTAGACCTCCACCTGCGGTCGAGTTGTCCCGTGTCGTCTATAATCCAGGAAGTGAGACGAAAGTCGAAGTCATTAGACGAAAGAAATCGAAAAGCGTTGCGGAGTGTCCAATTTTCACTGAAGCGATGTTCTAGTTGATAGCCAGCGCCAAATTCCTCGACCGTCCTCACAGCATCTGAATTTTGAAAGATGCGATCGCTCGGAACATCAGCAACGCCTGTACCAATGGCAACAAGACCTTCATCAAACGGTCGCTCATCATTTAAATAATCAAACTCAAGTGTCAGATCCGTTTTGTCGCTGATGTTCCAGGTCAATACAGGTGCAACAAAAACACGCTCCACATTCTGGTCAAAGTCGCGGAAGCCATCGTTGCTTTCGTAAACTCCATTTAGGCGATAAAGCAAGGTTCTATCTGTGTTTAACGGACCAGACAAGTCAATGTTGGGTCGATAAAAACCGTAGTTTCCTACTAGCAGTTCAGCAGAGTAATAAGGCTCGCTCAACGGTTTTTTAGTTACTAGATTAACGACTCCCCCCGGTTCAAGATTGCCGTATAAAACCGAAGCTGGTCCTTTAAGCACTTCGATCCGTTCAAGATTCGCAGTTTCTCGTAAGCTAAACTGGCTCTGCCTGAAGTTATCCCGCAGAAAGACATCCTGGGTAAAACCGCGAATATTAATCCGGTCTATCGTACCTGCAAAACTATCGTCAGCACTAATCCCGCTCACATTGCGAAGTGCATCATTGAGTCGGATGGCTTGTTGATCTTCCAAAACCTGTTGAGGAACAACCTGAATTGACTGGGGAATGTCACGTAGCGGAGTATCTGTTCTCGTTCCGGTAGTTGCGTTTGGTACGCTATATCCAGTTTCTTGCTCACCCGTCACCACAATTTCAATTTCTTCATCCTCATTAGCCGACGTTTCATCTGGCTGTGCTTCACTTCCTGGCTCAACTGCTTCAGGCGTTGAGGAAGGCGTTTCATTACCTGGTTGCGTCGTCTCCTGCTGCGTCTCACTTCCTGGCTGAGGAGTGTCTGATGGCTTTTGCTGTGGTCGTCTCTGTGTGGAGGATACGGCTGGCGTGAAGCTAAAAATCAAACCCTGAGCACTATCAAATAACTCAACCGTTGGCACTACTTTGGAACCTGTCACTGTTACTCGGATGCTATTAGCAGCTTGGTTTGTCACTGTTATCGCAGTGATTCCCGCGACTGGGTTATCTTGGCGAAATGTATTGCTACTAGGTAGGCGCAGTTGTGTATTTGGGATGTCAGCGATATACGTATTGCCATCAATTCGCGGTAATACTTGTAACTGTTCACCTGCTGGAGTTTCTAAAATTACCTCGATACCGTTTTCAGTTGGATTCAGTTGCACTCCAGTAACTTGCACAACTTGCGAAAATGCAGGTTGTGCCACTAACACTGATACAGATACTGCCATCCCAAAGCAGTTAAATAGTTGCTGTTGTCTCAAGAACATCTCCTTATACACAACTCCACACGACTTTGTGGAATAAGCCCACGACTTACCCCATCCCCCAGATCGCTGCCAC
>JBGTCQ010000283.1:0-13668 GCA_041748755.1 Chroococcidiopsidaceae cyanobacterium
AGGTCCATTCATGAGAAAGTCTAGCACGTACAGCTGACCATAATCAGTTTCCTGCGTAGGTGTCGCCTCATAGGTTTGAGCAGCGATTAGCAAAACAGCTTGGAGCTGACCTGCATCGTCAGCCGTCAACCCAAGAGCTGCTGCAAAAACACGTGCCTTATTCCTACCGCGCTTATGCTTTGTACTCAGGCAGTAGTTGCGCAGCTTTGCCATATCTACAACGGCGCGTTCAAAATTTGGCAGTTTCATGCCGTCTTATACTTAAATGACCCGCTGTTTGATAGGTTGGGCGGGATTACCAGCGTAAATGGTCATCGGCTGGAGCGATCGCCCAGTGACACTACCCAAACCCAACACAGCACCGCGTCCCACAATAACACCAGGTCCAACCACAGCACGAGCCGCGAGCCAACTACCTTGTTCAATATGAATTTTGGCAGGAATCAGCTTAAAATCAGGATGGTTCCAATCGTGGTTACCAGTGCAGAGATAAACATCCTGAGATAGACAAACATGGCTCTCAATCGCTATTGGAGCAAGGTTATCGAGCCAGGTATTTTCGCCAATCCAAACGTAATCACCGATAGTTAGCCGCCAGGGAAATTTTACCCTAACCCCAGGCTTAATTCGCACCTGTTGACCCACTTCTGCTCCAAAGCGGCGTAGAATCCAGGCTTTTAACGTAGAAAAGGGGAGCCAGTGACTGCGAAACAGCGGCTCTCCTACAAAGTACCAAAGGGTTTGTTTCCACAAGGGAGCGCCAGGGGTATAGGTGTCGAGAGTATAGCAGTCTAGGCGCATGGAGTTATATTAGTCCCTAGAATGGCATCAAAAGCGGACCTTTATTAGGCAACACCGCCTACCCTATTTAGGTCTTTCTAATTGAGTCACTAGCACTTGACACAAAGATTCAATGTTGGGGAAAGTGGCCGCTCCACCACTGATACCAGGGCAACCATGCCTTTTCTAGAACTGAGTAGGTAGTCTCGGTAGACACTTGATTTAAGGGAATAGATAGATGTACCCAGAGACAACGCCTATCTTGCAGACTTTCCTTACCCAGTAACCAAGGTACCAGACGTTGCAGTTGGAGGTCGTGGGTATGTCGATTGGTGGCAAATTGGGCACTGGTGACTGTGCTACTGCCACGCGGGTTAATACAGGCACTCAGGTGCGATCGCCCTTGGTAAACAAACACACTATAAAAACCAACTCCTTCCTGCTGACGTAACTGCAACAGCTGAGCTTTTTGCAACCGCATGGAACTAAGTTCTGTGAAGTAGCCGTAGAGATCCCCCAAAGTGCCCACTACATAGCGCATCTCGATCTCCATCTGTTGATTGTTCTGTTTATAGTAGTATTTCTGACTGGCTAAGACAGAATCCCATTTAGAGCTAGGAAGACTGGCCACTGGTTCAACTAGAGAGTGGCTCTTCAATAGCTGCCATCCCGGTAACGGTATTACCTCGGCAAAGGCAAAAGGCTTGACTGGTCGGTTGCCAGCATTTGGGTCTAAGCTGAATTTGCCAAGGGTTAAAAAGACACCAGCAAAGGTAAATGAGATCAGCATTTGCCGATGTTGTCGCCAGCTGGTCATGGCTATTACAACTCCACACAGTCTAAACTTGCTGATTCATTTTCATTTGGTTGGAGCAAAATACGGCACAACAGTCCAAAAAAGAGGATGGAAATTGTCGAAAATATTTGATTTCCTTCTGGACCGTGCCAGTAGTCAAATGCTTGCTGATTAGAAACAACAGCTGCCATCAGAGCGACCCTCATCCCGCCAGCTAGCAATGCGATAAACACAGCTGCGATCGCAACTAAGAGTTTTTTGCTCCAATTAATGGGGAACATCAGGATAAAAACAATCGCAAGTTTTAATAACAGGAGGGCAGTGCTAATGCCAGTGCAGGGTGCAGCTACCAAGACAGTATCATGAGGAAAAATTATATTGACACCCTGGCGAGATACTTCAAATCCTAAGTACCAAAGGACAAAGGTGGCGAATGTAGCTGTCAACGTAGTGACCTTAAAAATCTCTTCTATTATTTGAGAGAGTAAGTTTTCAGGTAGGCATAGAAGCAACACGAACGTCAGTTCCCGCCAGTATTGCTTCAGTCCCTTGAAGCCGGAGGCCAGCAGACCTAAACCGGAGGCTAATAACAAAGGTGCGAGTTTTAGAAAAGAAGATTCAAACCAAAATAGGGAGATGCTCTTAACCAGTACTAAGACCATGAGGAGGAGACCAAAAAAGCTGGAAAATATGCCACTTTCCAGGTCAAGGTTGTCCTGTTTTCGCCACAATAGACATAATATCGCTCCCCAAAATATGACACTGACGATCATCCGGTCAATGTCGCCGATCACTCTCCAGGTCAAGAGCAAATGAAGCGCACTTAAGCCAACTGCAATTCCGAATAGGCAGAATTTGGAGTTTTGCAGCAGTCTAAGTGGGACAAAAGAGAGTGCTTTCATTTAGACTTTCGCGCCCAACTAGTAAGATGCCAAGTTACAACAAATAAAATCCCAGAAATCAAGGCACCTAGATTCCATTTCACGGAACTTTTGACCAGTGCCAGTTTCTGATTGTTTTGCAATGTCTTAGCTTGGGTCTGTATATTCTGCTCAGCCTGAGAAACTTGGGCTAGGAGTTGATCTTTAAACGCCTGAGTATTCCTGATTTCCAATGAACGACTTTGGGGAGCAAGAGAGGCTACCAGCTGCTTAAGTTGTTCATCAGTTGTTGCCTGATTCAGTTGGTTTTTAATCTGTTGCAACTGCTGAGTCTGTTGAGCTGTTTGGGTGACGATTTGATTATTGTTAGCTTGGTGGATACGCCAAGTGTCAGCAGCTCCCAAGGGAAGCATCAACAGATATACCAGTCCTACCGCTAGGGAAACCCAGGATAAGAACCTCAAGAGATGCTTTTCCCGTTTTCCTACATAACCTTGATAGCGATAAAAGACAAAGATCAATCCCAGTAAGGGAACCGCCGAGTGCTCTACTAGCGCCCCCATCGTTTGAAATTCCCACACAGGGTCAGTTAAGCGCGGAGGAATAACAATGTGAAGATAGTCAAGTAAGGCTAACCCTAATAGACCGTAGCCGAGCCAGTGTACCAACAAATATGTTCGGTTTTGAACGGCTTGTGAGAGATGTAATGAACCCTTTAAGCCCTTCTCCTGGTTAGTGTGTTCCGGCAACGACGGCGAGAGTTCTTTGTTTTCAAGAGTTCTGATCAGGAGGCTAGAGGCAGATTGCAAAGATTGCTGTTGAGCCCAGCTCCTGGTCAGTGTGTTCCGGTAACGACGGCGAGAGTTCTTTGTTTTCAAGAGTTCTGATCAGGCTAGAAGCGGATTGCAAGGGTTGCTGTTGAGCATCAAACTGATTCTGGTTGTCCATCATTACCGCTAAAAAAAGTTACTTTTAGAGGCTTTCTGTTTTTGACTTTACTTTTGATCTGAGCCATGGCACCCCAAGCTCCTAGCACCAAAATTCCCAATCCTGGAGAGAATTCAAAAGGGACGGCTGTTGCCTGAGCAGTAACGTCTAAGGTCGGTTCTGAAGGCTGGTTTCCTGCAAAAGTAGTCCTGGAGTTAAATGCGTGTGCATAGATACCGACTGTGCTGCTTGGGGTAAATCTGGTAACGATAAAAGTAGCTAAATTATTATTGTCCGGGGCATTTATCCGAGCATTGAGAAAGGTCAATAACCTGGAGTCAGAAATCACGTTAGTAGTACCGACACCAGTGCCAGTTACGTTAAACGAAGCAACAAGAGAATTGCCTGTTGCAACTCCAGCATCACTACCATCATTAGCGGGGGCATTGAGCCAGTTAATTCCACCAGTTCCAGTCTCAACCCAATTTTGATTACCAGTCGTCAGTCCATAGACATCGAACCTCGATGTTACACCAGGGTTTATGGTACCTATAGAACTTCTCCCAGTTAGTGAAAAAGTAGCACTGGTTAGTAATGGTGAAGTAATAGACGATAAATCGAATCGTATGTATGCCTTACGGTCCTGGTTGCCCTCGCTGTCGTTTTTGACCCGCAATTCAGGATCATTACCAAAGTTCGCAGTTCGAAGGTTATTAGAAATATAAGAATCGGCAGTGGATGTCAACGTTACCGCCTGTACTGTCGCCGTTGCGCCCAGAGTAATAAGGCTTGCTCCAGCGGTAACCGCTAATAGTTTTTTCAAGAGACTCATATAACTGACTCCTCATTTAAATTAAATAAACGGGTGAATTCAAATAGTCCTAAAAAGCTAAGGACAATAGACTCTGCCTGACTTGTATGGCAAACCATCTGATTTTAATCGTCAAGTCCTAGAGTAGTCCTCAGTAGGATCGCGGATACTAATTGAGGAGGTGCGCTGGGGTTTAAGTATTTCCACGGTAGTGTGAGCAGAGGTTCAAGTATTTGCTGTTCTTGCCGTCGGCTAGAAACTCTTTTACAGACAACAAACGGACAACAATATGTCTGCGGCTACTTACACTACTGAATGCGCTCAAATAGCTATAGGGTACTGGAACGAGGGTTAAGGCTGGCTCCGGTCTTACCTGTCATGATCCAGAGGATGGCACGACCACTGTCACGCAGGATGTTGAGCCAAGATTCGGGTGGTGCGTCTGATGGAACGGAGACTGAGGTGAAGGCAATGCCACGGCTACCGAGGACGAAGGTAGCGATCGCCTTTGCTCGCGGCAGATGAGAAATGGATGTAACTAAGTAGAGATGCTCAAATTTACGTTCTTTAAAGTCTTCGACTAGAGAAGTAAAGTTGGTAACAGTATCGACAGCACGGTTATCAATATGTAAGCGCGTACTTGAAATACCTGCGGCTTGAAAAAGCTCACTTGTTTTTTTAGGAGATGGGCCAGAAGAAACCCAGATTTCTAGGGATGGATGCATTTGGGCAAAGTGGGCGGTGAAGGCTTCTCGATCTGGATCACCACCCAAGGTGAGGATGGCTTGGGGGAGGGGCGTTTGGTGGTAGGCGATCGCCAGTCGGATAGGAATAATACTGACTAGCATCAAGCTTAAGGCAGCACTTAACCAACAGAAAAAACGGGGCTTGCGCTTGTGAGTGGGGCTTCTCATCAACGTGCTTTTTACTAATCTAGTAGCGGTAGCGGAATTTTAGCAATCGCGATTACGTCCAAAATCAAGGGCAGCGGCGATTCTAAAGTAGGTTGCTTCACTCTACATTACTTAAATATTCTGGCAGGGGTTTTTTCTCTATAACGGCTTTGTAAACCTGGATCATTTTTTTAGCAGCTTGTTCCCAGGTGTAGTTTTGGAAGATAAAGTCACGAGCGCGATCGCCCATTTCTTTGCTTTGTTGAGGATGACTTAAGCAATCAATTAAGGCATTGGCGATCGCACCACTATCAATATTAACTACATGTGCCACCTGAACTACTGCTGCTTCGGGAAAATTGCAGCCAGTTGTGATCACACAAGGTAGCCTTGACGCCATACCTTCTAAGACAGACATACTGAAGCCTTCAGAGTGAGAAGGAGCAACATATAAGCTAGCCGCAGCAAGAGCAGCGTATTTCAACTGGCCTGTGAGCATACCCGTGAATGTAACGGCATCTAGACATCCTGCCTGAGCAAAGTAGTTTTGAGCAGTGGGAAGAAATCCGGTACTATCTGGACCTGCTACAACTAGATGGGTTTGAGGAAACTGATTATGGACTTTAGCAAAGGCAGGAGCGAGTAAATCTAAACCTTTTTTAGGGTCAATGCGACCGAGAAACAGAATCAGAGTTTTATTTTGTGTACCAGGAAATTGCTGATAAAAAACTTCTGGCTCTGGCAAATTTTCAAATTCTTGGCGATGAATACCATTAGGAACAACAACAGAATGCTTAATTCCAAGAGACTTGACATTATTTGCTTCAGAATTAGTAAGAACGTGAATAGCACCAGCCTTTTGCAACGCCAGCTTCTCAAACAACGAGTAGTAGAATTGCTTTTTCCAAGCTTTGGATGACATTGCCCAAGGTTCTAGCATTCCATGCGGAGTTACAACATAAGGAATCTGGCGTAATTGGCAGATCCAGTGAGTTAATAAAACAATTGGTGCAAAAACAGTGTTGGCATGGACTATATCGTAATCACTAGTATGATTAATTAACCAGCTAATCATAGACCAACTAATGATCAAGTCATTGCGATGCCAACAAGGAAAATACTGAACTCGATAATGTTTATTTTTCAACCATACACCTAGAAGTACGTCTAGGTTTTCTAAACCATTGGCATTAGTAGCGATCGCATCAACAATGTTGCTACTACAGCTACTAATTTCTTGAACTAAATCTGTGACTGCCTTAAAAGTTCCACCGTATACAGATGCAAGATAAGGTGTAACAACCAAAACTCTCATAAACTACATCCTTTAATAATAAGTGGTAAACCTATGTTTGCTTTGATATACTTTTTCTATAAAAGGCATTTCAGCACTGCGATTTAGCATTAATTTCAAATAAATATATACAGACATTCAGAGCGACGCTCATTCAATAATGAATGCATCTCACCGTATAGAAGAATCTCCGACTCGCTTCAAACGCCTTTTTAGGAGCGCTTGCAGTAACACTAATGCTTCTGTTCATATTGAAAAAAATCCCTTGAATGCCATGAGAGGAGAAATAGCATCAGCAACTTGGCGATTACTTTTTACCCCCAGCAATATGTGATGCTTTCAATCGTTACCAAGTACCAAGATTTTGACTTTAGCAATCGAGCCGTTCCCTTTCCTGATTAATTTCAAACGCCTTCAACCTGCTTTTGCCTAATTATTGGGATAGCATTGATAGCATTCAAGAGACCATCAGCAAATTGCTGTGGACCATAACGGGTGACAATTTCTTTGCCTAATTGCCCCATTTTATGCCGTAGATCTGAATCTAAGTTATGCATCGCTAATAAGGCGCGAGTAATGTCTTGCAAGCTTTCTGGATCAAATAGTAGGCCATTACAACCATCACGCACGAGTTGATGACAAGCTCCTACTGTACGGCTACACAAAACTGGAAGTCCAGCTGCACATGCTTCATTCACTACTAAGCCCCATTGTTCTTGCAAAGCAGGATGAACAAAAGCATTGGCTAAGCCAAACCAATCTCCTATTGTCTGGTAAGTAACAAACCCAGGAAGATGGACATAATCTTTGATTTTTTCTTCAACAAGAACATTACGGATAGAAGCTTCTTCTTCGCCACTACCACAAATTACAAGATCCCATGCTTTGTCTTCACCAATTTGTTGACGATAAGTAGCAAAGGCTTTTACAAGACGCGACACATTTTTTCTTTTAATGAAACGGGTGACACTAAGAAAGAAAGGTCGAGAAGGAATCTTTGGCTGTCGCCGCCTTGCAGCAACAGGAACTTTTCTAGCAGTGTTAGCACTTTCAGCAAAATATTCATTATCAACGACATCATAGCCCAGAAAGATTCGTTCTTTAGGTAAGCCTAACTCAATTAGGTAGTCGCGGTGCAGTTCACCACCCACAAGCGCAGCATCATACTTTCTAATGTAGAGCCAAGATTTCATCTGCTCCTTCCACCATTGCCGCCTTTCGTCATCCCATTTACTCTCACTCATGAGAATTGTGGGAACGTGGTTGCACCTACACCAAGAAAGCGCCGCACGAGATATAGAGAATCCCCAGCCAGGAATAACAACGATGTTCGGTTGTAGAGTCTCTAAAAAAGAAGGCAGTAAAGAGGCGGCACGGTTTATGTTGCGCGGTGTAGTAGTTTCAGGCAACAGGGTTATTAAAGGAAATGTAATTTCACGCTTTACGTCACCCCAGGGATATTCTTGGGTATTGTGGGTAACTTGAACTGCTGTAAAAGTCCAGCCTTTTTGCTGACATGCAGCGTAGGCAGCACGCAATCGAGCAGCGTGATAACCTCCAATATTCGTGAAGATGACAACAATATGCATTTACTCAGAACCTATTTCTCTAACTATATTTGGTTCAAATAGAGAGCCTATTTAGGCTCTTTGAAAGCTGACATTTCGGCGGGATAATGAACTTGATATAATGAGGGAAATTTTAATTTCAACTCTGAGCGTTTAATCCAAAGCAACAAAAAGCACGGCCAGAAAGCCATACCAATCCAGCCATAAATTCCAGGTAAGTCTCCACCACGTAGCAATGGAATTAGGGAAGCACAAAGAATGGCACGAATAAGGATACTAGCGAAAGGTTGAAGTCGGGTACTATAACGGATAATAGCAGCCAAAATTGCTCCATAGAGTAGCGAACAAAAGACAATACCAATAATGCCACCTTCCGCATAGAACGACCCGAATAAACTTGGTGAGAATCCTACAGTAGTTCCTTTATTAGGATCGCTTAAGCCAAATTCAACCATATAGCCTCCTCCCACAGGTTTTTCTGCCCACAAAGCTCTAGGAATAGGACGCATCAAAATTTCTAGATGCTCCATACCCCAGCGAAAATCTAAACGCTGAGGATAAACACTTTGTAAGATGGCGAAACCATCAAGCATATTCGCATCTTCTGCACTTAAGCTACGTTCCCAGGCTGCCTGATTCAAAGCGTTACCTGCTACGGGACCTCGCATTGCTCCTGCCAGGGCAAACATGCTGATGCCCAGGATACCAATGCTAGCTAGAACAACTAGGCGAGGTTTTGGTCGATAGGAAGAAGATAGTATGACTGCACTAGCGACAACCCATCCTAAAAATTGGAAGCGTCCACTAGGGTTGAAGGTGAGATAAGCTACAGCGATCAGAATCGCGATCGCCGCAATTTTCGTTTGTAGTGAGGAAAATCCACCAAATTTCCACAGGCAAAGGATTAGCGTAGCAATTCCTATGAGAACAAGGGGAAATAATTGTAAGTAACCACTAACCTGGAAGGCTAATGAACGTCCCGCTTGTACTTGGGCAATTACGTTGGAACGAGTGTTTACTACTAATGGTAAGCAAAACAAGCCAAGTAGGATGACTTTAGGACGTAGCCATCGCACTAAAGAACGATCGCCAGTGAGAACCGTGAGTGGCAGTATTTGCCTCTGTAGCAACATATAGGTTGCCAGTAAGCAAATTTGACCAAATACGATATAAGTTAAAGCTCGAACAGCAGTATCATCTGTAACAGAGTCTAGACCAAAATAACTGAGATTTAACCACTTATTGATGTTGTTAGTAACTGCCCAGTAACGATAGGAGGCGACGTAGAACATAAAGCCACTAATAAGTAGTGGAATTTCATCATTTCGCCGCAGCAACCAAATCCCACTTAGAAAAAGTAGGACAATTTGAGTCAAGGCTAGCTCTGGGTATTCAAACAACGGCATAATTTAGAGATTGGAGATGGTAGTGCAATTGCGACAAGCTAAAACAAGAAGTGTCGGTGGATTGTTGGGCAAAAGTTTCTAATAGTCGGGGGTTCTTAAGGCAAGAGTGAAGGGCATCGGCGATCGCTTGCCCACTTACGTCCGGTAAGATCAATCCGTTTACTCGATCTTTCACAACTTCTCCACAAAATCTGGAAGCAATTATCGGTAGTTTCCAAGCCTGTGCTTCCAACTGAGTAAGTCCAAAACCATCAGAAAGGGTTGGAAATAGGAAAACATCTGCCAGCTGATAGTACATAGCTGTAGCACTTCGAGGAACGGAACCAATCCACTGTACTTGTTTATCAGCCTGCTGGGGTCTAGTAATGCCTTGAGTACCAACTATCCAGAATTCTATTGGCTGGTCATGTAGGAGGGAAGCAGCTTCTAGCAGTGCAGTAATGCCCTTTCGCAAGATAACTTGACCCAGGAAGAGCACCCGCAGAGGACGTTCAGCTAAGAAAACCGATGGGTATGTTCGCCCAAAATCACGCGCTTGTTCAGGTGATTGATAGGCGAGGGGAATAATATTGATCTTGTTGGCGGGGATGCCCGCTTGCTGCAAGGCTTGGCTGGACCAGAGCGAGTTAACTACAATCCGGTCAGCTAATGAGCATTCTTCCCGCCAGCTAGTCCAGTAGTGAGGCGGTGCTGGTTGCCATTGGGAACGATAATTAGGATGTCTAGCGTGTTCCTCCATAACTAAGTGTTCCTCAACTGGTCCTGGATCAATTTGACCAAGGATAGTGCGCCAGCCTTTAGCCTTGGCGTAGCGGAACGGTTCTAAGGCGGCGTAACTGTAGGCAAAGAGAGTAGTAGGGCAAGGGGTGAGGGTATCCAGTGACTGTACTGCCTGTCGTTGGAACCAGCGGTTACGGGCGATCAGACGTTCCCATTGCGAAGTTCTTTGAAGCCGTTGAGCTATTTCAAAGTAAATCAATGAACTAGTGAAGCCCTGCACAGATGCTGTAGCTAAATCTGCATGAAACCGCTCCCGTAAATTAGCTAACGTTGGTGTAGGCAGTCTGTTCAGTACACAACGGGGTGGAACCCATGCGTCGGTGATTAGGTGGGCTAGTTGTCCAGCCTGATGTAAAGCGCGTGGAATCGCATAATGCTCACGCGCTCCTAGTTGACAACAAATCCATAAGGAAAATTCCAACATTGATAAATAGCTAGTTCTCAAAGGTCTGAGCAGGGCTTGATCAGGTGTGTTGCCGAGTAAACTCTACTTGCTTGAAACTTTTCTCAGGAGTTTCTGGCTTTAATCCCACTGCCAGCTGCCTGCGGATATGAGCGATCGCTTCTTTATAAAGTCAAATTGCTCTTTTAGAACTACATCCAACCAAGCTACGAAAGGAGTCTAAGACCTTCTCTGTTCTGTGTCCAACCGTAATTGCACTGAAAAATCGCCTGCATTATACTTACCGCCAAATTACTTACGTGAATTTACAGTGGCAATAAATAGGGCTTTATGCTTTTGCCAACAGCACTCTTACTTGGATTTCCAAAGCCTGATATGTTGCTACATCAAGGCTTGAGGTTCAAACGCAAACGAGAGCTTTTCATTGCTCTATTACACAATTCTCAACTCGAACTGGGTTACCACGTAAATGTAAGTATGACTTTAGCTCCTGAGCAGGAATCACTTGACGCTGTTTCCTATTTCGCCAAATTAAACTGGGAATCGCAAATATACCACTGATGATTCCGGCTATTCTTCCATGTTGAATTAACCAAAAAATCCGATTGAAGCACTGTCCAATGCCAAACCACCAAAAGCTTATTGGGTATCGCAAATATGCCAGCAACCCCAAATTTGCAATACTTGCAGCGGTGATTTTAGGATTGCTGTGGTGCTCTAGCCTAGTGTTGTGAAAGACTCGCAACCAGGGACTGCTTAATACTCCCCACCCCATAGCATGTAAACGCAAGGCAACATCCACTTCTTCCATGCCATAGGCAAGGGGAAGACAAACATAGCCATTCGTGAGTTTAAATATATCTCGTCGATACGCACATCCACATCCTGTAAAATTAGCAATCCACTCAGCAGAAGAGCTATCTGTTTCAATTTTTTCGTCAATGTGATAAATTTTCGCACCGATCACTGCTGCATTAGGTAGCTTGTCAAACAAAATCTGAAGTCTATTAAAGTAGTCTTTATCTATTGGATAAGAGTCATCGTCAAAACTGGCAACGATTGAATTTTGAGCTTGAGCTATAATTTTATTTCTACCGCCTCCAGGTCCTATATTTGGATGACTTTTAATTATTTTAATATCTGAAAATCTATTTTTAAGTGCTTTTTCTGTTACAACATCGTTGCCATCAATATGAATGATAATTTCATTTGGTCTAGGATTGCAGTTGAGAATTTTATCTAGAGTTTCTAAAAGCTCATCTGGACGTTGATAAGTAGGTATCCCTGCGGTTACAGGGCAAGTAATATTGGTTTGATTGGAAGTATTCATTATTTTTAAGTTGGATTAATAAATAATCAGTTACTTATTCCTGTATTTAATGACTCTTGCGGGGATTCCTACGGCAACAGCATCCGCTGGCAAGCTGTGGGTGACGACACTACCAGCACCGACAATAGTGCGATCGCCTATCGTGATACCTTTGAGGACTGTGACATTGGCTCCGATCCAGACGCGATCGCCAATATGGGTGGACTTGGCAAGCGTCGGTTGCTCTAGAGGTGGGAGTGTAGGATCGTGACCATGATCGTGATCCGTGATGTAACAGCTAGGACCAATGCCACAATATTTACCAATTGTTAGAGACTCGCTAGCATCAAGAAATGTATTGCGGTTGATGTAGGTGTGAGCGCCAATATAGATTTTGGGGTGAGGCAAGGATTCGCCGCTGCAAAGTAGCACAACACCTCGGTCTAAAGCACAAGGACTCTCAATCTCGATATCTGCAAAATTGCGAGGAATTTCAATTTCTCGCATCCAGACATAGCCGTGTAGTTTGACTCCTAGCGATCGGTAGTAGAGATTACGCCAACGGGACTTTAACCCCTCAAAGACGCTAACTAAACTGGAGCCAACTTGGATCATGCTTGTACCTGTGTGCTAAGAACAGTGTCTTGGCTGGAGAGAATTTCTTTGATAGCACGGATTTTCCCCAATATCAAAGCAGGTAGAGAAAGCCAACCTGATGCAGAAATTAAAGAGGCAGTAATCTTGAAAAGTTCAAGAATAACCAGTTTGAAATAATCTTCCGGTTGGCTACGACCGAGAATGCGAGTCATCACATAATGACGATTGACTAACTCCATTTTTGCCAGAACAGCCACATTGCTTTTATGATCCCCAGGTTGGCTATCATGAAAAATCTGCGCTGTTCTAGCATTGGCAAGTTTCCATGTTTTGCCAACTACTAGTGAGAGGGTAACATCTTCCATCAGAGAGTAGCCCTGGAAAATTGGGGGAAACAACGGCTGGGGTAGGACTTCTCGGCGATAGAGAGTGCAGGTGGTGTTCAACCACTCTACAGGAACCACCTCTGGTAAATTAGGATTGTCTTCAGGCAGTAGGTTAAGGGCAGGACCAATACATTTTCCAGCGTAACTAGCTTCAAAGCGACCATGTAACAATGGGAATAGTAAGCGACTGACTCGACCAGGAGGTAAATACCGCTGGTTGGTAATCATGGCGTTAACACCACCCAAATAGGAGTCACTTTGTAAAGCTGCCCATAGCCGTGCTAAACAATCCGGCTCAAAAATAATGTCATCGTCAAGGAGCCAAATTGTGTTTTGAGAAGCATAATGCATGGCTTGATTTCGCTGTGTTGCCGCGCCCACAACTGTCGCTCGGTGGTAAAGGATTTTGGTGGCAAGTTCAGGAATACTAGTTTGGCAAA
Organism: Chroococcidiopsidaceae cyanobacterium; assembly: GCA_041748755.1. GTDB lineage: Bacteria > Cyanobacteriota > Cyanobacteriia > Cyanobacteriales > Chroococcidiopsidaceae > JAHHHE01. Next base: position 13,272 of record JBGTCQ010000283.1, read on the forward strand.
GTTTCTGGGTTTCATCATTCGTGGAACCATCAACCACAATCATTTCGCTCGGCTGCATTGATTGTTGGGCAAGACTGTTGAGCATTCTGATCAGTGGAACACTGCGATCGCGGGTTGGGACTAGAGCAGAAATTGGAAGTAATTTAAACATCAGGTTGCCGAGTTGGTTTTTTCAAGAAGCTATTTTTAAGAAGTTTCGTTTAATTTTTGCTATATTCTCAGCCACAGAAAACCCAAACATTTGATAAGTCAGACGATAAGTTAATGGGGCAGCATTACCTGTAGGAATAAAAGCTTTATCTCTGTCATGTATTTTGGCAATAACTTCGGTAGCCCAGTGCTGATCGGACAGCAAAATGATTCGGGCGCACTCAAAACGGGCTTGGTTAAGAGCATC
>JBGTCQ010000284.1:0-14528 GCA_041748755.1 Chroococcidiopsidaceae cyanobacterium
TCCTGACTTGAATGAGATAGAACATTATTGGTTTCCCATCAAGAATCGAGTCAGAAAAATGATGGGTAACAGTATATCCTTTAGAGAAAGAGTAGATAAAGCTGTAGCACTTTCGTCCTAACATTTCTGCTCTTTGCTATATTCAGACTCCAGGGATGAAATAATGTTTTCGAGATTTGTCTTAACCTGCTCGTTCATTTCGAGTTGCCGCTGCCAATTGTTAGCAGTAGCTTTCTCGATAATCTTCTCAGTTTGCCCCAACTGCTCTTTATGGTGGACTAGGAACTCACGAGTTGTGCGAAAGTCTCCACAAGTCAAACAAGCATTAGCGTGTGGGCAAGCACCTTTGATAATCGGACGGGCGCAAGAGCCATTCGGGAGGGACTGAGCGTGAACGTTACGCTTGAACCATTGCAGTTCCGACGTTTCAAGTTCGGGATTTTCAGCACTCAAAACCTGACCTGAAATATTGATGGTTCTTTCGTGATACTTGACAATCTCTTTTTTCAGCGTTGAGTCAGAGGTATGAGCATAGGTAGCAGTCATATCGGGTGTCTCATGCCCTAAATAGATTTGAATAATGCGTAGTGGTACGCCATTGTTAATCATGCTTGTTCCGACTGTATGGCGGAATTGGTGGGCTGTAAGATTCCAAGGTCTTCCTGATGCATCGCAGATATTGTTATTTTTAATTAAAAGATGGAGGTAATGCTTAAACGCCTCTGGCTTCATTGGTTTATTGTCTGGAATGAAGTGGGAGCGACGCGGAGGCTTTCTTCCACAAAACAAATATTTAAAACTTGAATTTAGATGATTCGTGATGTAGTCTTGCTGCCCCTGAATGATTGCTGCTAGCTCTCTAGAAATAGTAATGGTGTGGTCTTTTTTCATCTTAAACTGATAATAATTCAGCCACCAGTCGCCTGCTACATCTTGTCTCAAACAGTCAAACCTTAGTCCGCACAATTCACCCATCCTCATCCCAGACTCTTGAATAACCAGTACCATTCGCATTACTGATTCAGGTAAAGTCTCAATATGCTGATTTATCTGTTCTAGAACTTCTTGTGGGATATACCTGGGTAGAGGTTTGCTCAGTTTCGGGTAGTCTTCTTCGTCAAAAAGAGCTTTATTGCCCACATCTAACCAGCCGTTCTTAAAGCAAAGTCTAAAGAACATGTTTAGATAAATAATGGTGTTCGATCTTGTTATTGCTGCTAATTTTTTACTGACTAAATAAGCTAAAAAATCAATTATAAGTGGACGGTCAATATCTGAAGCTAGGCATCCTGGACGATATTCTGCTAGAAACAACGAAAAATACCCTAGAGCCTTCTTCTTACTATTACAGGTAGCCCAAGCAAGGGTTGCAAAGCTGTATCGTATATACTGCTTTGCAGCTTGACGCAACCAAATTGGAGAAATTGCCCTGAAGTCTATGGTATTTACGTCGTATGGTCTTATATCTGCCCCTAATTTGCGACCATCCCAGATGTCTTTATCAAACTCTAATTGTTCGTCTGACTGGACTAATAGCTTCAGGTTTTTTGTAGATTTCATTTATTAGTCTCGTTGTTGTAAATACTGCTGATAGGCTTCTTTGAGGTCTTCATCTGTTAAGTGAGTGTAGGTATTGATGGTGGTTTGGATGCTGGCATGACCTAATCGCTTCTGAACGTGAGCCATATTCCAACCATCACGAATCAGGTCTGTTGCATGAGTGTGGCGAAATAAATGAGGACGTGCATCAATCTTTGTTTTCTTTTTCAATCGATTGAATAAGCTAGCTACAGCCGAATAAGCCACTGGGCTTCCTATTTGACCATCCCAAATGTTTACAAACACATAGTCAGAATCAATATCTTCTGGATACTCGTCAATTAGGTAGTCAGAGTACAGAGTCATCAATTCTTTAGAAACATGAACTACGCGGGAACTATTAGATTTGGCTCTAGCACCATTGGCGTTGTCACTTCTGGGAATGATATGAATCTCATTGCTGCCGCTAGTGTGAATGTCTTCATGGCGCAGTCCTAAAGCCTCCCCAATCCGCACACCCGATTCATGTAGTAAACAGATTAAAAACTTGTCTCTCTGGCGTGAACACGCCTCAATTAAATGCTTAACTTGCTCTTGGGTGAGAGTTCCTGGAAAAGTCTTTGGTTCTTTAAGTTTGAGCAGTAGTTTTTTAACTTTCTTGCCTTTATTAATATGATGTAGAAATGGCTTGTACTTTCTCCCAGACCGGAAACAAGTGCGGTAAACATCAAGGCCTTTAGTAGCACCAATGCGCTCCTGAAACTCGTAGAAACCGCAGACCGCAGCAAGGATAACGTTGATGGTCTTCTCAGTCCGTTTAGCCTCTTGAACCTGGATGGACACTGCTCTTGGATCTGGACTACGCAGCCAATAAATAAAGTCTGCAAGGTTTTCTAACGTCACCTCTACCCAGTTATGATCTAAATCACGCAAAAACTCCCAATACAGCTTTAAATGCCCTGCGTAAGCACGGATTGTGTTAGGACTCCGTTCAAGGTTGCCTAAGTACCGCAAGTAACCCTGGATGGACTGAACGGGCAGGTAATCGTCGTCCAGTACCAACCATGTCACTTTGTCGCTGTCTGGGATGCGAACCCTCTGAACTTTCACATTACTTTGTAAACGTTGTTTTACGGGAATTCAGGAACATTTTTGAGATAGTCCCCGCTATCGCTTGATTTTTCCAAGAGCTCATTACAGCGTCTGTACATCCTATGTAACCTAATTAGACGTTGTGTGTGTTTGACTAGACGTTAAGCGCTACAATGCACAGCAAAATGCAGCAAGCGTTCAGCAGTGGTTAACAGCGTTCGTACATGGTATGCAACCTAATTAGACGTTAAAGGCAATTAATTAGACGTTAAATGCTTACAAAATAGAGTTATATCATAATATTAGATGTTATGTTGCTAGAATAACAGCAATGAACCAAGATTTTGATCTTTCTAGTCCAGAGCAGTTTCAGCGCTATCTCAAGGCTGCTCAGGTGTTTACTCCAAGTGCTCCCATTGACAGTCAAGAGTTGTTTGCTGGCAGAAGTGAACAGCTAAGCCGGGTTATTAGCGCTGTAGCTCAGAAAGGACAGCACGTTATTTTGTACGGCGAAAGAGGTGTTGGCAAGACTTCTTTCGCAAATGTTACTTCTCAAATTATGCGTAACTTCTCAGAGCAGCAGGTAAGTTCTGCCATTGTAAATTGTGATGGAATAGATGATTTTGTATCTTTATGGCAAAAAATATTTAGAGAGTTTGATTCTTTACGGAGTCATGCTAATACTTCACCCGAAGAAATTACACCTGAATCGACTAGATATCTTCTCCAAAAAAACCTTGGCAAAACTATTATCGTTATTGATGAGTTAGACAGAATTAGCAATCCCTTAGCTACTGAGTTAATAGCTGATACTATTAAAACTCTTGCAGATCATTTGGTTGACGTTACTCTTATTCTTGTTGGTGTTGGTGACTCGGTAAGTGATCTTATTGCTAAACACGCATCAATTGAAAGATCATTAGTTCAAGTCCAAATGCCTAGAATGTCTATAAGCGAATTGTACGAACTTCTTGATAAACGTCTTAATTTATTAGAAATGTACATAGATGACCCTATTAAATACCGCATAGCATTCTTATCACAAGGCTTACCAAGCTACACTCATTTGCTGGCATTACATGCTTCACAAAGGGCGATTAGAAGAAATTCTAATTGTATTGAGTCTTTGGATATAGATGCAGCCATTCAAATGGCTGTCGAGAAAGCTTATCAAAGTATTCTTGATACTTATCATCGAGCTATATCTAGTTCTAGAGAAACTATTTATGCTCAAGTTTTACTAGCATGTGCTCTAGCTAAAAAGGATGATTTAGGTTTCTTTGCACCCTCAGACGTGAGAGGTCCAATGTCGTTAATTATGAAAAAAACCTACACTATTCCAGCTTTTGCACGCCATCTTAACGACTTTTGCGAGGAAAAGAGAGGGCCTATTTTATTAAAAAGAGGAATTCCAAGGAATTACAGATTTCGCTTTATTAATCCAATGATGCAGCCGTATGCGATTATGCATGGCTTAGCTAACGGTCTCATTGACCAAGAAGATCTAACGAATCTGTGAGATTTATCGCCTAGATAAAGAAAATATCTTTAGGGCTATCGGGGATATAATCCCTCTGAACCTCCACTATTTGTAGATTATGTAGACTATGTTGAAAAACCTATGTCTAGAATTCTACAATAAGTTTAAACAGATGTAAATGTTGTTGTTGTTTATTTAAAAGAAGGAAGAAAGAGAGGTGTTGTTAAGATACTCTGTCCAGAAACTCTCTCAGGAAAATACGCACGCAAGTTTGCGCTTTTGACTTTGAGACGCAGTCTCGGTTAACAGTTAGCTTTTGTTTACTAAGTAATAAGCTAAGGTAAAAATCTATCCAAAGCAGCCTTCAATTCTTTAATCTCAACTTCAATGTTTCCTTCCTCAGCTGCCCTAGCAATACACTCAGTTAAATGTTCATCCAAAATCAGCCGCGCCACGCGATCTAGTGCACCTCGGACTGCCGCAATCTGCACCAGTACGTCAGGACAAGGTCGACTTTCCTGCACCATTGTCTTAATACCCCGAATGTGTCCCTCAAGACGTGAAAGTCGATTAACAATACTTCGTAGCGATTCTTCACTATGAATGTGAGAATGAGCCGATTCATCCCCATGATTATGACTGCTGTGGCTATGATCTATTTTAGGACTGTGGTGTATTTTGTCTTTAGAAATAGACAATGGGTCTTCTGCTAATCGGTTTGAACGATTCATGCTTGATCAACAATCTTGAGGATAAGTTTAGATCCTAGCCTAGTGAAATGAATTAGCAATCTTTTAGATAACAACAACTACTCTAATTATAGAATCACTAGATAGTTAAATAGTTATGTATTAGTATAACCGTAACCTAAAGGTGAAACATGGGAAAGAGAGCAAACGTCATCAACTAAACCTGAGCCATTGTTAGACAACTGTAAAAATAAGTGTAGAGATCGTCACTACGGACGAGACTATCACCTAGTTTCTCAGGAATCCCAGCTAATTGAATGATTGATGTTATGAAACTTGTAAAACTACCGCGCTCTATACGGCAACTCATTACCCATATATTGGCGATCGCTCTAGGAGTCATTGTCAGTGTTAGCACCTTGAGGGTGTCACCCTCGCAAGCAGAGTCGCTTTCGCCAATTGTTACGGCACCGCCTATCGTTGCCCAACAGCCAGGAGCAAAGGTTCCTATCAGTTCTAACAGCTTTGTCACAGCCGCAGTAAATCGGGTGGGTTCAGCTGTTGTGCGGATTAATACTGAGCGTACCATTACACGTCGCCTCCCAGAACCGTTACTTGAAGACCCCTTTTTCCGACGCTTTTTCGGCGACAATTTTTCCCAGCAGATACCTTCTGAACGATTGCAAGGTTTAGGCTCAGGCGTAATTATAGACCGCAGTGGAGAGATTCTCACCAATGCTCATGTAGTCAAGGACGCTGATAAGGTGACAGTTACCTTAAAAGACGGTCGCACGTTTGAAGGCAAGGTACAAGGTGCGGATGAAGTCACCGACTTGGCTGTAATCAAGCTTACTGACAGTGGCGGCAACTTGCCCGTGGCTCCTCTGGGAGATTCTACCAACGTACAGGTGGGTGACTGGGCGATCGCAGTTGGCAACCCCTTGGGATTAGACAACACTGTTACCCTTGGAATTGTCAGCACCCTCAAACGCTCCAGCCGTGAAGTCGGAATCTTTGACAAACGCCTTGATTTCATTCAAACCGACGCAGCAATCAACCCTGGGAATTCCGGTGGCCCACTCTTGAATGACCAAGGTGAAGTTATTGGGATCAACACTGCCATTCGAGCCGAAGCTCAAGGAATCGGCTTTGCAATTCCGATCGATACAGCAAAAGCGATCAAAGACCAACTAATGCGTGGAGAAAAAATTTCTCATCCTTATTTAGGTGTACAAATGACAACATTGACACCTGAACTAGCACGAGAGAATAATAATGACCCCAATTCCCCCTTACCAGTACCGGAAATTAACGGTGTATTAGTGGTGCGAGTGTTACCCCAGTCACCCGCTGCTGCCGGCGGTATCCGACGCGGAGACGTAATTCTCCAGATTGACGGGCGGACTGTCGAAAGTGCTGAACAGTTACAGAGCGTAGTTGATAAAAGTCGTGTAGGTCAGGTACTACAGGTCAAAGTGCAACGTGGGGACAAGATCCAGCAGATGGCAGTGCGAGCAGGTGAGCTAGAAGACGCTTCTTCATAGTAGTTTTTAGTCATTAGTCATTAGTCACTAGCAAAGAACTAAGGACTAATGACTGGTAACTAATGACTAATCTTCATCGTCATCATCCTCGAAATCATCATCCTCATCTTCTATATCCTCAACTTCAGCAACTTCATCACTAATCACTCCATCATCCTCATCCAAGATTGGAGAACCACGATCAAAAGTGAAACCTTCTCCTAGACCCCCCTCCAAACTGTAAGCACGAGCAGTCCGGTCATCTAGCACTACGTCCAGCGGATCATCCCCGTCATCAAATACACTGCCTGACTCTAGAGACAAATCATCACTTATAGTGCTGCTAAGTTCCTCATAGGCATTGAAACCGGTTCCTGCTGGAATCAAGCGTCCAATAATCACGTTTTCTTTCAGACCCCGCAGCCAATCTGATTTTCCTTCGATCGCTGCTTCAGTAAGTACCCGCGTTGTTTCCTGAAATGATGCAGCAGAGATAAAGCTATCTGTATTCAGCGATGCCTTAGTAATACCCAATAGCACTGGTGTGTATTGCGCTTTGGCTCCCCCTGTGATACTCATCGCTTCATTTACCTGCTCAACCTGGCGCAACTCTACCAGTTCTCCAGGCAGCATAGTGGTATCACCGCCATCATCCAGGCGCACCTTAGAAGTCATCTGCCGCACAATCACCTCAATGTGCTTATCAGAAATCTCAATCCCTTGCGATTGATATACTAGCTGCACTTCATTTACCAAAAAGTTCTGCACCTGCTGCAAAGCTTCTAAGGCACTTGGATACGTCCCTTGATGCAAATTGAGATTAAAGAAAATTTCCAAAATCTCGTGCGGATTTGCGGGTCCTTCAGTCAGCGGCATTCCCGCCTCCACAACAGCACCATCCGACAGCACCACATTCTGACCTGGGCCAATTGGATACTCTGTTATTGTCCCAGTATCTTCAACTACCTTAACTCCAACTGTTTCACCTTCTACCCTACTTACTTCAACAGTTCCAGGTTTACGAGCCAAAATACAAGCTTCCTTCGGCTTCCGCGCCTCCAAAAGTTCTTCAATTCTAGGTAACCCCTGAATAATATCTCCGGTTTTAGCTCGCTCAAACACCAACAACACTAAATTGTCACCCCGCTGCACTAGATCTCCAGCGTCTACCTGCAACACCGCTCCCGGTGATACACGATAGGGACGAGCAATGCGTAGAGTTACTTCGTAATAGTCATTAGTCACTAGTCCTTGGTCATTAGCTGATAACTGCTGCCTGTTGACTGTTGACTGAGGACTGTTGACGGATAGCACTTGACCAGATTCCTCTGTGAAGACACCCGAGGCAATTTCGGTGCCAGCTACTAGCAAGCTGCCCACTTTAACATGAGGCTTTTCTGAACTTGTCAAGGTGAAGCTATCGCTTTCTCTCAATACCAAAATCCGCCGAATCGCTTCTGCTCCTTCTCGGATGCCACGTACTTCTCCTGCTTCTTTGGACTGAATTTCAGTACGAGCTACTACTGCCCCAGGAGGAATTTCTTGCCCATCTTCGACTAACAACCTGGTATTTGTGCTTCCTTGGGTAGCATCTGCTGTAATGTCGCGGCGCAGGACTAATGATTCTAAAATCACCAGCTGCAATCGCTGAATTTCTGGATCATCCTCATCTGGTATTAGTTCAATATCCGCTACCATTGGTGCGCCAGTGTGTTCGGATGAATGCCCCTGCTCAATTTCTAGCACCAGCTGGGTGCGTAGCAGTTCTACTCCTTCTACAGCTTTCACCCGTTCCGAATCTTTATAAAACATTCGCTGAACTGCCCGCAGTTCAATCGAGCGACCCATCCCAGTACTCGATTGTGTACTCGGCACTGATGGCTTATCCGGTACGGCAAACTCAGTTACGGGTCTGAGTAATAAAGCAGGCCCTTCCGGCGATTCTACGTATTCGATGTAACGCAGTTCAGACAGCGTATGTCCGGGGAGGATTTCTTCTCCGGGTTGACCAAAGGTGCCATCCCGATTCATTACTGCTTCAGGGTCATTTAGATCTTTAAGCAGTTCTCCAGGCTTGATCACCAGTTCGCGCAGAATATCGTTTTTTTGCGTTACTTCTACTACGCCACTGGTTTGGCAAAAGATATCTTTCACCACTTCGGTCCCAGCCTCGACTTCTTGGCCGTCTTCTACCAGCAATAGCGAGATGTCTTTATTTACTTCGTGGGTTTCTTCGGGAATCCACAATAAGGTTCCACCTTGCACCACTTCATAACCCTGCTTAGCTTTTCCTTTCTTTGCTACTTCCACTCCAGCATATTTAAGCAACCCGCCTGTAGTTGTGCGGTATTGGTCAGAAATTAACTCCGCTACTACTTGAGTATTTTGCACTTTGGTGCTAGGAGTAGCTAAGAGGGAAAACAGTTGGTTATTGTTGGTTTCAATCAGGTACTGGTCGCGACCTTGGCTGTGCTCTATCCGTACACTGGCTGTGTCTAAAACTACAGAAGCAGTGATAATTTCAATCTCCCGTGCACCCTTTGCCGAACCTGATGTTTGGGGCAACCGCACTACACCACCATGTGTTGTATTAAGTCTTGTTTCTGCCAACACACTCTCCGCAGTAATGCGATCGCCATTGCTGACTATTGGTTCTGCGCCTGGAGGCAAGTTGTAAACTTCTCCAGATAAAATCCAAATTAAGCCGCCCTGCGCTGCCGTTGTAGTTGTATTGCCTTGACGGTCAGTTTTTTCTTCTGGTACCACGTCGGCAAATTTCACTTCTCCTGCCAAATCTGAGGCGACATCTTTGGTTGCTTTTTCTGTGTGAGCACGGGTTGTACGAGCAGCCAAAGCCACTTCTGCCAACAGTTGCCCGGCTGTTACCGTCTGACCATCTACAATATAGAGTGTCGAACCCTGAGTGACAGGAATCTTTACTTGTTTGCCGCTAACTGGCTCTAGAACCAGATCTCCGTTTGCTTCTACAAATAGAGCGTCTTCACCGTGACGGGTTCTAAAGGCTCTGGTTCGGAGTATGCGGGGGATGCGAATTGTGCCTTTTACCTCGCCGCGCACTTGCCGAGCGACTTCGCCGGTAAACACGCCGCCGGTGTGGAAAGTCCGCATTGTCAGTTGAGTTCCAGGCTCCCCAATACTTTGGGCCGCGATAATGCCTACGGCTTCGCCTAAATCTACTGGTTCAGCATGAGCGAGACTCCAACCATAGCAATGCTGACAAACAGAGCGCGCCGCTTCACAGGTAAGGGGCGATCGCACTACGACTTCTTCTATGCCTGCTTTCTCAATCGCGATCGCCAGATCATCAGAGATTGGCTGGTTTTTTGGCACCAACACTTGGTGCGATTTTGGGTGAATAATATCTACAAGTCCTACTCGCCCCAACAACCTAGAACCAATCGGAATCAAAACGCGCTCACCTTCTGTCATCGCTCGTACTGGAATGCCCCGCGTCGTGCCACAGTCAATTTCTCGAATGATCACATCCTGAGACACATCGACCAAACGCCGAGTCAGATAGCCGGAATCAGCAGTACGTAATGCTGTATCCACCAGCCCTTTTCTGGCTCCATAGGACGAAATAATATACTCAGTTACCGTCAATCCTTCCCGGAAGTTTGTTTTAATTGGTAAGTCAATAATTTCGCCTTGAGGGTTTGCCATCAAACCGCGCATTCCTACTAACTGGCGCACTTGGGAAATATTCCCTCTAGCGCCACTGAAGGCCATCATGTACACCGAGTTGAGTGGGTCAGTAGCCTTGAAATGGTCTACCACCTCGTCTTTAAGTGCTTCACTGGTACTATTCCAGGTGTCAATTACCTTTTGAAAGCGTTCGACTTCAGTAATTTCGCCTCGCGTATAGCGCTCTTCAGTGGCGCGAATTTCGGTTTCAGCAGCTTCCAAGAGCGCTCGCTTTGTGGGAGGTACCTTCAAGTCATCCACACTAATCGAAATTCCAGCTTTAGTAGCGTAGCGAAATCCCACCTCTTTGAGTCGGTCAGCGATCGCTGCTGTTCGGGCAGTGCCATAATGCGTAAATGCCCAGGCAACTAACTTCTTTAGCTGACCCTTATCAACAACCCGATTCCGAAAAATCATTTCCTTGCCGTCTGCCATTTTTGCTGTCCCTATCTTTAAAACTAAGCGTGAGGAAAACGAGATTCTCTTTTAGGACAGGGGAAGGGGAGAAAGCTGGGGAGGTGTACAGATAATTCTCCCCCTGCTTCCCCTGCTACTCTTCTCCCCCTGCTTTTTCCTACTGCAACACTTCCTGAATTGCCTTGTTGTAGATAATCCGACCCGGAGTTGTCCGAATGAACTGGGAAATCAAATTTCCTGCTGCGTCTTCCCGAGTTCGCCGCTCTTTATATTGTTTATTCACCGTCCCGTCGCTAAAACGCTCCTCCTGTAACGGCTTTGTCTCCGGCTCTTGTGTTTCTACTTGTCCGTCAAAACGCACCCACACTTTGGCGTGTAAATCGACTTGTTGCTGCTCATAGGCCATAATTGCATCATCTAAAGAAGCAAAGTAGCGCTCGGCTCCTTTTTGCGCTTGCGGATTATCTGCTGTCAAATAATAGCAGCCCAAAACCATATCCTGGCTCGGAGTCACAATTGGTCTACCCGTTGCCGGTGACAAGATATTATTGGAAGCCAACATTAACAATCTTGCTTCTGCTTGACTTTCCAATGATAGTGGTACATGCACAGCCATTTGGTCGCCATCAAAATCCGCGTTAAACGCTGGACATACTAGAGGATGTAGTTGAATAGCGCGACCATCCACCAGGATTGGTTCAAAAGCTTGAATACCTAATCGGTGTAGAGTTGGGGCGCGATTAAGCATAACTGGATGACCTTCAATCACTTCTTCCAGTACATCCCAGACACTGGGATCGCCACGTTGAATTAGTTTTTTGGCAGCCTTGATGTTATTAACCAGACCACCGCGAATTAACCGATGGATGACGAACGGTTGGAATAGCTCGATTGCCATTTCTCGTGGCAAGCCACACTGGTGGATTTGTAACTTCGGTCCTACCACAATCACAGAGCGCCCGGAATAATCTACTCGTTTTCCTAGTAAGTTTTGGCGGAAGCGCCCTTGCTTACCCTCAATAATGTCAGACAGAGATTTCAGGGGTCGATTGTTTGCTCCTACCACAGTACGACCGCGACGACCATTATCAATTAAGGCATCCACAGCTTCTTGAAGCATCCGCTTCTCATTGCGAACGATAATCTCTGGAGCCAAGATTTCTTGGAGCCTTGCCAAACGGTTATTTCGGTTAATTACTCGTCGGTAGAGGTCATTGAGATCTGAAGTTGCAAACCGACCGCCATCCAGCTGCACCATTGGTCGCAAATCCGGGGGAATTACTGGGATAACTGTCATTACCATCGAGTCTGGTTTGGAACCTGTAGCGATGAAATTGTCAATCACCCGTAAGCGCTTAATCAGCTTGGCCCGCTTTTGCCCTTTGGCGTTGCCGATTTCTTCCCGTAGTTGTTCTGCTTGTGCTTCTAAGTTAATATCACTCAGGAGTCTGGAGAGCGCCTCGGCTCCAATACCGACTTCGATCCCAGAAAGCTCAGAATCTTCGCTGTAAAGCTGATCTTCAATTTCTAGCCATTGGTCTTCTGAAAGCAGTTGTTTGTAGCTCAGAGTATCAGCATTGCCGGGAGATAAGACGACGTAGGCATTGAAGTAGACAATTTGCTCTACATCCCGTAGGGGCATATCCAGTAAAATTGAGATGTAGCTGGGGATGCCTTTGAGATACCAAACGTGAGCGACGGGAGCAGCAAGTTTGATGAAGCCCATGCGATGCCGCCGCACACGGGATTCAGTTACTTCTACCCCGCAGCGTTCACATACAATCCCACGATGACGTACTCTTTTATACTTACCGCAATGGCATTCCCAATCCTTTGCCGGACCAAAGATGCGCTCACAGAATAAGCCGTCCATCTCTGGTTTTAGGGTGCGATAATTTATTGTTTCCGGCTTTGTTACTTCACCAACTACTTGACCATTGGGTAGCGTTCTTTCTCCCCACTGCCGGATTCTTTCTGGTGAGGCTAGCCCAATCTTTACATAATCAAACTGAGTTGTTTGCTGGTGTCTCACTTTTTAAATTCCTTTTTTTACTTCACGGTGTTTTTTGAAGTACCCTAACTAATTACCTGCTCCGATACCTATTCCGGTGCTAAATAAGGACTTATTTTTCTGCTATAAGCTACATTTGGGTTTACTCAACTTGTTTATTGTTCAATTTCCTTTTGATGCAACAATTAGACTTAGCTACAGTCTTTTTAAAACCTGTGTTTCGGTGCTGACGTATATCATTTCTGGTAGATTAAGGCACTCTCGAAGCACACACTGGTTAGCTTAAAACTCTTGACGTGGGTTTAGGGTCGAGAGCGGTGCTACTAATACCACTCTCGACAACATTAATCGTGCCTCACGTACAGAGGAAAATTATTCCTTTACACTTCATCTTCTTCTAGGGCGTCGCGGGACAAAGATTCGTAAGTAGGTCTAGAGGGAGTGCGACGACCACTGGGATCTGCCATCAAATCCACCTCCACATCCAAGGCGCTACCGTCTGCTTGAGTTTCTACCTTATGCACTGCAATATCTAATCCGAGTGACTGGAGTTCCCGCATCAGGACTTTAAATGATTCTGGTGTACCTGGTCTGGGGATGGCTTTGCCTTTAACAATAGCGTTGAGAGCCTCGTTTCGCCCTTGCATATCGTCGGATTTGACTGTTAGTAGTTCTTGCAAAGTGTAGGCCGCACCAAAGGCTTCTAGGGCCCACACTTCCATCTCTCCAAACCGCTGACCTCCCTGCTGTGCTTTACCGCCCAAAGGCTGCTGCGTCACTAGAGAATACGGTCCGGTCGAGCGGGCGTGGATCTTGTCATCTACCAAGTGAACGAGCTTCAGCATATATGCCATTCCTACCGTTATTGGTCGATCAAACGCCTCCCCAGTGCGACCATCAAACACTTGGAGCTTACCGGGAGCATCTGGATTAAACAACCAGTTCTTGCCAGTGCGATCGCGTGCTTCACCTAACTTGCCATGTACAATCGTCCGCGATGACTCTTCGCCATACATTTCATCAAACGGCGTTATTTTAAACCGGACACCTAAATTTTCTGCTGCCCAGCCTAACAAACACTCAAATACCTGACCCACGTTCATCCGTGAAGGCACCCCCAGAGGATTCAGCACAATATCCACTGGTGTGCCATCTGCCAAATAAGGCATATCTTCCAGTGGCAATATCCGAGAAATAATGCCTTTATTCCCATGGCGACCTGCCATTTTGTCGCCGACCTGAATTTTGCGCTTCTGAGCTACATAAACTCGTACCACCATGTTCGCCCCTGGTGGCAACTCGTCACCCTGTTCGCGGGTAAACACACGCACATCTACAACGCGCCCTTTTTCGCCATTAGGCACTCGGAGGGAATTGTCCCGTACATCCCGCGCCTTTTCTCCAAAAATCGCCCGCAACAGTTTTTCTTCCGGTGGTTGGTCAGATTCGCCCTTTGGTGTCACTTTGCCGACCAGGATATCTCCAGCTTCCACCCAAGCTCCAATGCGGATAATACCTTGCTCATCTAGTTGACGTAAAGCATCTTCCCCAACGTTAGGAATTTCCCTAGTGATTTCCTCTGGTCCCAGCTTCGTTTGTCTGGCTTCAATTTCGTATTTCTCGACGTGAATCGAAGTATAAACGTCTTCTTGAACCAGCTTCTCGGAAATCAAAATTGCGTCTTCGTAGTTGTAGCCTTCCCATGGCATATAGGCAACCATGATATTTTGCCCCAGCGCCAATTCACCTCCCTCTGTAGAGGAGCCATCTGCCAATACTTGACCGGCAACAACCAAGTCAGCCTTCTGTACCAAAGGGCGTTGGTTTAAGCACGTATCCTGATTTGAACGCTGGTACTTAGACAACGGGTACTCGATCTCTTGAGAGTGGAAACCTGTTTCTACTCTTCCTACCTTTACCCGAATCTTTGTCGCATCTACATACGACACTTCGCCATCAGTACGGCTAACCACCACCATTCCTGAATCTCGCGCTGCTTGAGCTTCTAAACCAGTTCCTACTAAGGGACGCTCTGGCTTCAGTAGAGGTACGGCTTGCCGCTGCATGTTCGA
>JBGTCQ010000285.1:0-67193 GCA_041748755.1 Chroococcidiopsidaceae cyanobacterium
CCTTTATTTAAAGCTATTATAAAAACATATAGTATTTCATCTTTTAGATAGATGGAAGCAATTTAAGCCTAGCTTTTTAGCTCTCAACCTCAAACACTAGTTGAGCTTTTAAAGCAAACTAGACGCATTAGTTTTCTCTAGTCTTTTGTCTAATTAGCGACTAGGAGCGAGGATTCGGATTGCCAGAAAGTTGCAATCCGAATCCTTTGCTTACTTTACTCTAACAGCAAGTATTTTCCCGTTTAGGAATTACATTTTAGGATGAAATCTGGTGTTGATAACACTAAATGAATCTCCCTTATTAATCGCTCAAGTCACAGATCTCCATCTGTTTGCAGATGAAAAGCAAGAACTGCTAGGTCTTCGGACTACACAATCTTTCGAGGCGGTTATAGAGCGGTTGCAAATGCTGCAACCTCAACTAGACTTGCTGCTATTAACAGGAGACTTATCTCAAGATGGCACGCCAGAATCTTATGAATGCATCCGAAACCTTCTGAGTCCACTAGCAACGCCCATTTACTGGTTACCTGGCAATCATGACTGCGTGAGTACCATGCAGAAAGTCTTAAATCGCGCGCCCTTTTCCCCATGTAAGGCTTTTACTCAGAGCTGGAATTTTCTATTAATTAACTCTGGTGTGCCTGGGTACGTGCATGGACACCTATCATCAGAAAAGTTGAACTGGCTGGACTTCAAGCTAAAATTCATGGGCGATCGCCCCACTATAGTAGCGCTACACCATCCGCCTTTTCGCTTAAATTCCGATTGGCTCGATACCAGTACACTTGAGAATCCAGAGGAACTTTTTGCCGTCTTAGATCGCCACCCTCAAGTAAAGCTAGTTTTGTTTGGTCACATTCATCAGGAATTCAACCGTCAGCGCAACGGTATTCATTACCTGGGTAGTCCCTCCACTTCTATTCAGTTTGAACCGCAAAGTTCAAATTTCTCTCTTGACTCTGATGAAAAGCCTGGGTTCCGGCTGTTAAACCTCTATCCTGATGGCAGCTGGGAAACCAGAATTGAGCGAGTGAGTTACGCTCAGAAGTTTGATTTAACAGCAACAGGCTATTAGTTAAAACGTAAGAAGCGACAAATAGCGACGGGTACTAAGAGTTGAAAGAAGTAATAAATCAATTACTCTGTAACTTCTTCCTCTTCAATTCAAAACTCAAAACTCAAAACTATTCCTTAGCCCTTCACTTCATTTGCAAAACTGCTCCAACGGACAAAGTAAAATGGTCCCGCCACAGAACCCCAGATATACTCATTAGTCTCTAAATCGAGTCCGCGATCAAGGCTGATAAATTTATCCTGGTCAATTTCAAATTCACTATCAAGATAAGTATTTTTGCCTTTGCGAAATACCATGCAACCTTTTCCAGGTTCAACCTTACCTTTAAAACTGTGACCAGTCCACTCTACAACCATGTTGCAGCCTGGTAATTTCTCTACTTGATTAGAAGTTAAGGCTTTGAGGCGTTGAGGATCGCGGGATGCACCGTAGAACTTTTCCTCTTGCTTGACGGTGTAGTTTTCGATCTCAATGCGATCACCCGTGTCAATTAACTTTAAGACTCGCACTCGGTAGGGGCTATTGAGTATATAGTCATAGGCTTGCTCGACAAAAAAGCTCATCCCTGATAAAAATTCCCCAGGGAGAGGGCGCATACAGACACGAATGTGAGCAAAAAATGGAGGATTATCAAAAGCTTGTTCCTGGTTACTAAAATCAGCTGCCATCCAGCGAGCTAAAGTTGTGATATCTGTAGAATGGGTCATTACCTTAATTGATGACAATGCTGCTGATTATGAATAATCTGCAATTATTTTAGAACTTTTAGCCTTCACGCTACTAAAACTCTTGCTCTTTTTTAGCTCACTAGTTCTATAAGCAAAATAAGGAAGAGCAATCAATTAATAACGCCCAGTCTGTGTCCCGTTACGCAAGCCTAACCAACTTAGCACTCAGATCCCACATCCGCTCAGCTTTTTGATCATCGCGGGCTTGGGGAGAAACCTTTTGCACAAACGACTTACCATTTTTCTGCTGGCGATTTCCCCAACTCCAATAGGCACCAGATTGGTTATACTCAGGATCAGCTACTACCGCCGCAACTCGTTCACCAGCCAACTCCTCGGACACGAACCCCCCAGTAATGTACTTCTGGAACAAGGGGAAGATCTTCTGAAACAGGGGATAGTGGTTTCGGAATAGAGCCGTTGTTGCAACACACCCAGGATAGAGAGAACTGAAGGTAATGCCGGTTGCAGGGTGATAGCGTCGATGCAGTTCCCGCATAGTCAGTACGTTGCAGACCTTGCTGTCTTTGTAAGCTTTGACGGGTTCAAACTTCTTGCCGTCAATCATTGAGATCGGCTCTTTAAAGCCCTCTGCAAAGCCCTTGAGATCGCCTAAATCTGGGCGCGGCGGAATCTTCCCGCCCAACTCGTCCGGGTTGTGGGTCACGGTTCCCAAAATGACGAGCCTCGGCTCCGCAGCGGGTGAGTTCTTCAGATCCTCAAGCAGAAGGTTACACAAGAGGAAATGTCCGAGGTGATTTGTAGCCATGCTCAGCTCAAATCCCTCTGGGCTTCGCAACGGCTCCTTTAACAAAGGCATATAGATTGCGGCATTACATACCAAAGCATCCAGGGATTTGCCGCTTGCCCTGAAGTTATTCACAAACTGCCGGACACTTTCTAACGAAGCCAGGTCGATATGCATGATGGTATAGCTGTCCGGTGGCATTCCTACCATTTGAGCAGCTTTTTCCGCCTTCGCTAAATCCCGACAGGCCATCACCACATGCCATTGCTTCCGTTCCGCAAAAGCTTTCGCGGCGTACAAACCGACCCCGGAGGAGGCACCCGTAATCACAACTGTTGACTTTTGATGTTGTTCCATTTTGTTCAGTTGACTATCTCATCGACTAGGGCGATCGCACAGTCTCTATATTACCGACGAGATGTAGCGGCTGAGGTATAGTGAGGGTCTAACGGCTGAGTTGACTTGCGGCGACTAAACCGAAACGAAGCGAGAGGTCTTTCGTCCGTCCGCTCCAAAACCGTTGTTAGACCGTTTACCCTATGCGACGCGCTATTTCAAATCTTCCTCGGTAAGCTCAGCATCCTTCATAATGCTTTTCAAAGTTCCTTTTGGCAAATCCCGATTACTATGAACTGGTATAGAGAGGATAACTTCAAGATCCTCTTTTGCATAAATGTGATGGCTGCCAGTAATTCGTTTCAGATCCCAGCCATGCCGTTCCACAATCTGGCAAAGTGTCTTACCAGAAACAGCTTTCATAGAAATAGCTCAACCAATTGTTTCTCTGGTTCAAGCTTCTCTCGTTCACTGGCAACGTCCAACCAACCTTGAACAGCATCTTGCAGCATTTCCAGCAGATGGTCATAGCTGATTCCCCAAGTGTGGCACCCTGGTAGTGCAGGTACAGAACCACACCAAACATCATCCTCCTGCCAAATAACAGCCTTGATTTTCATGACCGATACTTAAAATGTTGTGCCACATACATTTTAGTTCAGCTGTAGGATTGCCCCACTCACTCAAATTTTTAACGATATTGATCAATTAGCTCAGCCATTTCTGATCCGACGTTCTGCCCAGCATCAGAAAGGTTGAAATCTTTTAATCGATTCTGAAGACTCTCGGAGAAATCTTTTCCACATAGATTTGCAAGTTGGTAAATTACCAAACACTTACCCAGAACGTAGGCAGCCTAACGACCCAAGCACAGGGGCGGCGATCGCATAGTCTTTATATTACCGACGAGATGCAGCGGTTGAGGTATTGTGAAGCGATATCCTATACTTTCTTGATTTGCTGCCTGAGTGGGAGTTTCCCGTTGCAACTCTATGGTGGGAGTGCTAATCCTAATGAGTGGTTAGCAAGAGCGAATAAGGCTGAATATCTTTGCTGAATCCTAAACAACCGTCTTCTCTTGGTGCAGAACCTGATTCTCTCAACCTCTAATCTGCATGGATCAGAACTGTCTGAAGTGAGGGTCTAAGTTCCCAATCACCCGCCGCAGATAACCTCTAACTCCAACCGATAACCTCTCGGCGGTCGGTGTGCATTGGGGTTGTTATGCGGCTCCATGCAGTCCGCTCAATGCGTCTGCTTTTGGACAGTTGCAGCTTGTCGCCAGTATCAGGTTTGGGCGGTTCTAGGTTTCGTTCTCGACCTCAGCCTGCCATCAGCTTCGCGAGCGCCGGACGCTGGCTACAGCGCTGTAGCCACCCCGTGACGTTGGGGAACGGAGTCAGATCGACCTCCATCGTCCCAATCCAGCCAACGAAGCCTTGCAGATGCGTGTCCGCAAGGCTGTAGTCGCCGAGCAAGAACGATTTCCCCTCCAGTCCGCCGTCGAGAATTCTGAGACAGACGGCGAGGTCCGCCTTTGCCTTCTCCACTGCGCTCGCGCTATGCTGCTCAGGAGGCACCCAGTCTAACGAGTTGGACTGGACTGCTCCTTCACTGCTAGTCGGTAGCGACGAAGACAATCGTCCACCCGCTTCGGCGAGCGTGACGTTGCTCCAAGCGATCCACTTCATCGCTTCGCCGCGCTTCGGTCCCGGCTCTGGGTAAAGCTTGTCCTCTACACCAAAGACCTCACCGAGGTACATCGTGATGGCGGACGATTCCCAAATCGGCGTCCCCTCATGCACGATCACGGGAACCCTTCCGTTCGGGTTAACCTTGAGGAAGTCCGGCTTTCTAGTATCGCCCGCGCTGATATCGAGCTTCACGCGCTCACACGGCGTACCAAGCTCTGCAAGAACGGCTTCGGTGATGCTCGATGTGGACATGGGGACGTAATAAAACGTTAGGCTCATCGGTTGTTTCTCCTAAGCTTTGACTGTCAACTGTGGGTCAAAAGCAGACATTGATCCAGCCGTCTGTGCCGCATAACTCGTTATTATATGGAATTTTTCCGTATATCTCCCTATCCCAGGGTATAAAGCAGAACTTTTCAGTATATCCCTTAGTTCAAAAAAGAATTTTTTCACACATGATGACGTAGAACAACGTCCAAAAAAGCTTCAAGGGTCAAGTACGAGATGTAATTCGGGTTAAGTATTATTCGGAGCGTACAAAAAAAATGTATAAACTGGATTCGGACCTAGATCCTGTTTCTTTATTTCTCCCATCTCTCTTAAAAGAAATTTAATAGTTTCTAGCCTCAAAACGGGCTGCAATCCGCTTTAGAAGAGGTAAATACGTTGATAGGGGAAATCGGATAAAACCAAAGCACAGAATGTTGCTAATCTAGCTAAAACAGTTTTAAGGTATGAGTCTGAGGCTATTTAGATGCCAGTTTTCTACAAAGTCCCATTAAAAAAGCTGGGGATTCTGGAGAATTTTTTGCTAACTGTCGTCAAAGGGTAAAGGCAATTTATAGCTGCCCGAAACTAAATCCTATTCAGCTACAAGGTTAGTTTTCATATGCTGGAGTCTGAAGGAAATCTTGGTCAAATGCCAATGTTGCGGCACCTAAAGGTTGCGGTTACTGCTGCAATGTTATGGCTCTGTTGCAGTTCTGTTGTGTTGGCAGATACTGATGAAGAACCTGTGGTGCAAGAGGAATTTTTTAACCCACTGGAAATTATCACGCCTGATCCACTACTACGCTATCAACTAGAAACTCGACCGTTAAGCCCCCTGGAACGTCTAAAACTCACGGCGGTACTGGATCAATTGAATCAAGAAGCCGCAGCGAAGCTGACAGCAGGCGATCGCGCAAGAGCCTTTGACATTTGGAATCGGGAACTACGATTACGCAGGGCGCTAGGTTTTTTGGCAGAGGTAGAAGCGCTCTCGCGGGTGGGTGCGATCGCTTGGAGGCAAAATCAGCGTGCAGAAGTGCAAGTGATTACACGGCGACTCCAAGAAATTCAGCAAGAGACGAAATTACCACCGACAATAGATCTAAAACTCTGGCAAGCTTTGGGGATTGCCTTTCAACAAGTGCGATCGCCTAAATCAGCAGTCGAGGTTTATGAACAAATTTTGGCGGCGGCGCGATCAAGGCAAGATCAAGTAGCAGTAGAAGCGACGCTAAACACAATAGCAGAATTACATTTGAGCTGGTTTAATTATCCGTCCTCAGCTACTACTTATGAGGAATTGCTCGGTTTAGCAAGAGGGCAGAAGAATCGAGTCAATGAAGTAACCTATCTTCAAGAACTTGCCTACATTTACAAGCAGACAAATCAACACCAAAAAGCAGCAGAAGTCAAGCAACAACTGGCAGAACTTTATCTTAATGAAGAACAGTTCACTCAAGTACCAGCCCTCCGACTAGCGATCGCCGCCGACTACGAATCACTAGGTCAATTACAAGAGGCATTCCAAAACTATCAAGAAGCTTATGCTTCAGCTTGGTCATTAGAGCAGTATGCCCGCGCTGGAAGTGCTTTGCGGAACTTAATCTCGCTCTACCGCTCTCAAAAACAAATAGATGAAGCTTTGAAAACTAGCCAAATCCTTTTAGAGGCGGATCAGCGTGCTGCCAATGTTTATGGGATGATGAACACTTATGACCAAATAGGTCAGATCTATTTAGAACGAGGTAATTATTCTGAAGCCCTAGCAGCTTTCCAAAGTGGGTTGGAACTAGCTATTCAGCTAAAACACCAAGAAGCGTACTTTGCACAGCAAATTGAGCAAGTTAATCAGCAGTCTAAATAGATGTCGAACGAGCCGTTTATTATGCTTCTATCGAGTTGAAGTTTACATCAGATTTAGCGGCATACTTAACATCTAGACAGATCAACACCGTACAATTTAGCGCTCTTGAAGTTTGCACCAACTAAAATAGCGCCGTCCATTTCAGCACTATAAAGTTTAGCTCCACTAAAGTTAACGCCTGTTAAAGCAGACTAAAAATAATCAGGCGATTACATTTGGGCAGGGGATTACGGTTCAGCTGGTTTTGGTCCTTCAAATGGTCTGCCTTTGGGAGCCGGTAAAGCTGGGCTGCGATCGCCATACGGTAGAGGAATATACTGCACGCTGGGCCGTCCCCCTTGTGGCTGTGGGTACAATTCCATCAAGTCGTAGATTACTCTAGGTAGCCCTACTGTAATTGGCAGTCCCATTTCTGTTGCTTCCTCAACCGTGATTGGGTAGTCATGGGTAACACGCCCAGTAGTCAACGCATCGATGATAGATTCGATGTTTTCCGGCTGAATTTTTGGTTTTGGAATAGCGTCTTTTAACAAAGTCCGGACAAACCGCTGCACCTGCTGAATCGCTTTACGCGATATATCTGCCATAATCAACGTTTGATCGTCAATTTCAGCAATCGGTTTATCTTCAACGACCTTGAGGATACTAGCTGCTGGGAAGTTACCTAACTGGGGGTCAACCGGACCTAAAACTGCGTTGGCATCCATGACGATTTCGTCAGAGGCAAGTGCCAACATAGTGCCGCCGCTCATGGCATAATGCGGTACAAAAACGGTGACTTTTGCTGGATGACGAATCAGCGCTCTAGCTATTTGCTCAGTTGCTAATACCAATCCACCCGGAGTATGCAAAATTAAGTCAATTGGGACATCCGGTGGAGTGAGGCGTATTGCTCGTAGGATCTGCTCCGAGTCTTCTATAGTGATGTAGCGTGATATCGGAATTCCCAATAAACTTAGCGATTCTTGCCGATGAATCAGCAAAATTACTCTACCGTTGCGCTCCCGTTCAAACGCCCCTAAGGTTTGGACACGCCGATATTCAATTTGACGGCGCTGCCACACAGGTTGAAGCGAAGAGAGAAGCAGGAAAACCCAGAATAGATCAAACAAATTAAAGCCCATAGAATTAATCGCTAAGCCATGATACTTATTCTCACTTATTGTTCCAATTTCGTAGCCATAGAAAGTCTATCCAGAGAGTTAGTTAAAGATGGTGTCAGCTAAATACAAGTCCAATACCGTTTGACCAAGACATCTCTATTTTTGACTTTTGTACAGACGCTTAGTGAAACGTCTGTACTTTGTTAGTTAAGTACGTGCGATACCTTCTTGACGAGCGGCTCGTTGGACAGCAGCAGCAACCGCAGGGGCAACTCGTTGGTCAAAAACGGAAGGAATGATCTGTTCGCGGTTGAGGTCAGAAGGGTTGACTAAGGACGCGATCGCATAGGCTGCTTCCAAGTACATAGTTGTCGTAATTGTGGAAGCCCGACAGTCTAAAGCGCCACGAAACACGCCTGGGAAGGCTAAAACGTTGTTGATTTGATTTGGGTAGTCACTACGACCAGTTGCGATAATAGCTACATCATCTTTTACTAATTCCGGCTGAATTTCTGGAACCGGATTTGCCATCGCAAATATTATTCGATCTTTCGCCATCGAGCGCACCATTTCTAGAGTAAGCACACCAGGGGCGCTCACCCCAATAAACACATCTGCTCCTCCAAGCGCCCCCGCGAGTGTACCCATCTGACTAACGGCAAATTCTCGCTTTTCCTCGGTCAAGTCGGAGCGCTGAGTTGAGAGGATACCTTTGGAGTCGCACATCCAGATAAACTCTGCCCCAGCTTTACGCAGTAAGCGAGCGATCGCGACTCCAGCGGCCCCAGCACCATTAATTACGATCCGCGCTTGAGCCATCGACTTGTCTACGAGCTTAAGGGCGTTGAGTAACGCTGCTAAGGTGACAATTGCTGTGCCGTGCTGATCGTCATGAAAGATTGGGATATCTAACTGATCGCGCAGCAATTTCTCAATTTCAAAGCACCGCGGGGCAGCGATATCCTCCAAATTCACACCCCCAAACACGGGAGCAATTTGTTTGACGGTTTCGACAATACTATTGGTATCTTGGGTAGCAAGGCAGATCGGAAAGGCATCAATTCCCGCAAATTCCTTGAATAACATTGCTTTACCCTCCATCACGGGCATTGCAGCAGCTGGTCCCAGATTTCCCAATCCTAATACAGCACTACCATCAGTAACAATTGCAACAGTATTTTGCTTGATAGTTAATTTGTAGACTTGTTCTGGATCTTGGGCGATCGCCGTACAGATGCGACCGACTCCCGGCGTGTAAGCCATTGCTAGATCTGCAACACTTTTTAAGGGAATCTTGCTGACAATGCTAATTTTGCCACCACGATGCAGATTAAAGGTGCGGTCGTAGGTATTAATTACCTTAATATCTGGCAAGGCTCTAATAGCTTGAGCGATCGTTTCAGCGTGTTCTGTACTAGCAGCATCTACTGTGATGTCGCGGATAGAAGTTTGGCGGGTTTGGTCGATTAAATCAATTTGACCGAGATTGCCGCCATTGGTTGCGATCACATGCGTGACGCTCGCCAGCATACCGACCCGGTTTGGAATCTGCAAGCGGAGCGTCAAACTAAAGCTAGAGTTAGGAGTCAGGTCTACCATGTTGAGTAACGCGATTGTTCTGCTTTAAGGAGTCAAATGCTTATATCAATACAACATCAACTTGACACAAATTGCTAAATTAAACGGTATGTTCTAATTCATCCCGCAAAATTTTCCTATAGTTAAGTAACAGGTTATACGGCTTCATTTCTGGGTGAGTACGCCATTTTGAGACTACTGTTGAGGTGCTTACAAAAACTTAGAGCCGTTCAACGATAAGTCAGCAGTTACAGGTATCAGTAAGGTCTACGTGCTATGACTTTGCTTCAGTCTAATTTTTAGCCTCTCTCTCACCTACAACTGCTCAAAGATTTCTCTCTCATGCTATTGACAAACTCCTTATCTTTGTGGGATGAAACAGCCCTGCTTTTTTAAGGGGGGTTGGGGGGATCAAGTCTTAACCGAAAAGCAGCGAATTGCAGTGTGGCCCCATCCTTCAAAGTAGTACGTCTGGCGCGAAGATTCTGTCCGCCGACACGCTGCACAATATCGCCCAGTGAAACTTGCCATCCTTGGTTGAAGCAAGTGGGGTTTCTTGCGGCTTTTAGGTAAGGTGCTCAGGGAGCAAGCGCGATTCGGCTACCTAGAGGCATCTTATTGGTCTAAAGCTGTAGGTTGCTGCTATTGTAATTCTTACTTGTCTGTAAAGGTAGAATCGTGTAAGTTCAATTTTACCTCTGAAAACTTAGGAGATTGCTGATGAGTAAAGTAATCCGCGGTGCAATTTTTGTTCTTGATGACAATATAGATACCGATCAAATTATTCCAGCTGAGTACCTCACCCTGGTTCCCTCTAAGCCTGACGAGTACGAGAAACTAGGTAGTTACGCTATGGCTGGATTACCGGAGCGCTATGGCAAATTCGTTGCAGCAGGAGAAATGAAGGCACTCTACCCAATTATTATCGCTGGAGAAAACTTCGGCTGCGGTTCTTCACGGGAACACGCACCAATTGCTATGGGAGCTTCAGGTGTGAAGGCAGTGGTTGCCCAGTCCTATGCGCGGATCTTTTTCCGCAATTGTGCGGCAACGGGTGAATTGTACCCTTGGGAGTCGGTCGAGCGGTTGTGTGAGCAGTTTGAGACTGGTCAAGAAGTTTCGATTGATTTTGAACAGAACCAAATTATTAATCACACACTTGGCAAGAAGTACAACCTTAAGCCTATTGGAGAAGTAGGACCTGTAATTGATGCTGGCGGCATTTTTGCCTATGCGCGTCAGGCGGGCATGATTTCACGCTGAAGCGCTAGAGCCTCAGCCGCAGTACATGCTACTCGTTAATTTGCAGTACCGCTATGCCGATAAGGGCTAGAATAATACTGTGATAATCCAGTCAAATTATCTGCTATGGAAGAACAATTACTCAAGTCCACAACCCGCCATATCCGGATCTTTTCCGCTGAAGTTGATAAAGATGGTGAATTAGTCCCTAGCAATCAGGTTTTAACGCTAGATGTTGATCCAGATAACGAATTTAATTGGAATGAAGAGGGGCTGCAAAAAGTTTATCGCAAGTTTGATGAATTGGTAGAGTCCAACAGTGGAGCTGATTTGACAGACTACAATTTACGCCGCATTGGTTCTGATTTGGAGCATTTTGTGCGATTACTTCTGCAAAGCGGACAAATTAGTTATAGCCTTACTGGGCGTGTTGTTAATTATAGTATGGGACTTCCTCAAGTTGCTGTTGAAGACAGCAAATAAAAACTGAAGAGCTTTATTTATAAATAATTTGCCTTTGTAAGTAAACGCAAGTCAACAAGAGTCTAATCTAAGATCCCCATGAATAAATATAGGACTTGAAGAGTTTATCCAATAACCCTTAACCCTTTGTATTCTCTTAAATTGAAGAATTAAAACCAGGCAAAGTTCATATTAAAGTCGACCTTGCCTGGAATAAATTCGTTATCTCAAAGCCATTTTGTAGCTTGTGGGATGGACTTATATTTTGTACCAACAGTAGGCAAAATGCCTGCCCCACAAAGTTTTAAGATAGATTCTAAGCAGTACGCTTAAAGATATTTGACTGATTCACATACAGCAGTGAACAATTTTTGTTTTCGTTATTTACGATTCTTAGCCTAAAAAGCTGATTGAATTAGGAGTGCTGCAAGAGGAGTGATTTCGTAATACTACCAAATCCGATTTCCACTCTCGTCCACCCGTGCTTGCCGGATAACATCAGAAATTTCGTCAGCATCTTTAACATGATGCAAAGCTTTTTCTTCGCCATCAGGTTCTTCTACAATAACGTATGCAGGCACTGTAATATGGTCGCCAGTGATGTCAGGAGAATCTACAGCAAGTTGTTGTGACTTTTCTTCAATAGTTTGAGGTTTATCAGAGATAACGTCGCCAGGGTTGACTGCACGATGAGTTTCTTTTTCCTTGTCGTTATCCATAATTTTCAGTGTTGATTTCAAAATTGTCCAATATTCTATGTTTAAGTTAAAGAACTATAAATGCGATCGCATCTTTCCAACGGAGTAATTCAACCTATTTTTTTAGCCTCTTATGCTCAGCTACGTTTGACAGTGCCAACAATTGGTGAAGACAAGCTAAATTGAAAACTGGAGACTGATTTCTTAATGTGAGCAAATGTCAGACTCTCAGACTCGTTAAGCAGGCTGAACTATAATACTATACATTTGCTGCATTTACGTAGAGCAAACTTAAAGCATGATTGGAAGAGGCGGGTCTTTGGCATACCAAACGGAGAATTCTTGTAACCCTTAAATTGAAACAAAGGGAAAAATCGTGTTTAAAGATTAAAAACGTGATTTGGTTTCAATTCTGGGGAAATTATCAGTTATTTTTTCTCTAGAAATTTAAAGAATACAATTTTACTTAGTGATCTGTCTCAATCTGACAAGGAATTGGTATAAACAGAGATGAGCAGCCCTAGTACCGCTGCCACTCCTAACCAAATACCGAATGGCTGATCGGTGCTTTGAACTATGCAAAATGACGCGGCAACACTCCAATGCCCAAATGATTCCTGTAAAGCTGACAATTGCCAAACAGACAAGTTTTGTCAGCTATGCGGCATGCCCTTAATTAAACGCTACTTGTGGGCTGTGGGGGAGGAAGTAACGGCTTACCAACTCGGAAACCTGATAGCTGATCGCTATTTGCTAAAAAGTAATCGGATTTTGTTAGATACAAAACCCAGTTTGTCACCGGAAACGCCTTTTTCCGAAATTTCCAATGCGATTAAACCATATTTGAGATTGGTTCCTTACAGGCTACAAGTACCTCAGGTGTATGACTTGGTACAGCAGGAATTGGGACGAGCAAAGGAAATCTTGCTTTTAGAGCAAGCTCCAATTTACACAGATGCCGTGCCACTTGAAGGGCAATTGATGCCAGAGTTGACCAGTGTCTGGAAAGAGGCAACAGCGATGCGGCAGCTGAATTGGCTGTGGCAAATGGCGCAGCTGTGGCAGCCTCTTAGTACAGAGGGTGTCGCATCTAGCTTGCTCGATCTTCAGTTGTTACGGGTGGAAGGGTCGTTGGTCCGATTGTTAAAGTTGCAACCGGATCAAGGACTCACACCAACGCTGTCCCAATTAGGCCAGATGTGGTCGCAGTTAGTGGCATCAACACGACCAGGTATTGCTGAATTTATTGAACAACTGTGCCATTCTCTGAGCGAGGGGGAGATCCAAAGTGCAGAAAAACTGGTTGCTGTCTTGGATCAAGGACTGACTGAAGTAGGGCTAAAGCAAGCACACACCTTAACTATTAGTACCTACACCGACCCAGGACCCAGCCGCCAGCGCAACGAAGATGCTTGTTACCCTGCTAGTGGAACCACGACAACAGTAGAGGCGACAGCATCTAGCCGCTCACTAGCGATTGTCTGTGACGGGATCGGTGGACATGAGGGAGGTAATATTGCCTCAAATCTAGCGATTGAAATTATCCAGCAGCAAATTCAACAGCTGCCACTAGAAGATGTTCTAGATCCCACAACCATCAGCGAGGAATTAGAACACGCTACCCGTCTAGCTAACAATGAGATCAGCCAGCGCAACGATCATGAACAGCGGCATGGGCGGCAACGCATGGGAACAACACTGGTTATGTCCCTGGCGCGGGCCCACGAAATCTACATTACTCATGTAGGAGACAGCCGCGCCTACTGGATTACACGCACGGGTTGTCATCAGGTTACGCTAGACGACGATGTTGCTGCCCGCGAAGTACGGCTGGGTTATGCCATCTACCGAGATGCCTTGCAGCAGGCATCCTCTGGCTCTCTGGTTCAGGCGTTGGGCATGACCTCGGCATTGCATCCTACAGTCCAGCGGTTTGTCATCGACGAAGACTGTGTTTTCCTACTCTGTTCCGATGGTCTGAGCGACTATGATCGTGTGGAGCAGTTTTGGGAAGAAATTTTACCCATTCTTGATGGCAAGGCTGATGTAGCTACCGTAAGTCAGCGACTGATCGAGATTGGCAACACCCAAAATGGACACGATAATGTCACAGTTGGTCTTGTTTACTGTCAAGTCAAATTCTCAGAGCCAGAAGCAACGCTGAACCCGTCCCTCTGTGGAGCCACTCCTTCAGAGGTCTTAGACTCTGCTGTGGCAGCAAGTGTGGGGTCCGCAAATGCTACGTCCTTGTTTAATACACAGCTGCTCCCGTCTCAGACTGCCCCAGCATCTCGTTTTTTGCCAATTTTACTGGGGCTTGTTTTATTAGTAAGTTTGGGTAGTGGGCTGATAACCTTCTTAGTGAAATCAAAAAGGGACACGATTTCTAGCCCTGCTGATGCACAGTTGTCAAGAAGTTCAGTTTCTCCAACAGAGCCACAAGGTTTTAGTGCCGTTTCCTCTTTAGGGAAAGGAGCGCTGATCCGAACCAAAAGTGAGATTGTGTTAAATAGGATAGGGTTACGCCCAGATGAGGCGATCGCCCAACATCAGCAGAGTGTTAGCTCTGAGGGAATCCTTCCAATTGATAGTGTTTTACAAGTTGTGGATAAACAGCTAATTTCAGCACAAGAATATTGGCTAAATCTGAAAGTCTGTTCAATTCCAAACACGCAGCGAGCAAGTGGTACAAAACTCCAACCAAATAAAAATGACATCGCTCCAAAAACTGGAGACATCGAGTCATATATAACTGCATCCAAATCAAATTTGGATACAACCAATTTGCGTATGCTGCAACCTAAGGATAAGATATGGATTCGAGAAACTGAAATTGAACGATATTATCTCACTGTTGCTTCCCTAGAACCTGCTCGGCGAATTAATTGTCCTACCCTAACTGAAAGAAAAGTAGCGAATAAAGAGTAGGAAAAGAATGCTTCCGTCACTTCCTTCTTGATCACTGAGTGTTTCACTATAATTCTCGTAGAAAACAATTTTTACTTCAAGACACTACTTTTAAGTTTTTGATAGTTGACCAAAAATCTGCCGTCAGGCAGTCTTTTGATAAGTGGGACATACAGTTAAATGGTAGCTTTGAAGCTCAGGCTAGTGAATTTGTTGTTTAAGTTTGAGAGCCTTCTCTTCCAAAATTAGAAAGGTAAAGCTAAATCAATACCAGTGGTTACGGAAATAGCTTAAAAACTGGTGTAGCTAGTCATACCAGCGTTTGTCTGTAAATGTACATTAGGAGTTGCCCAATGGCAAAAGAATTTACTCATTCGGCAAATGATAGTCAAAGATCACAAGTGCAAGTGGAGCTGTTAGAGTTGCTTCTAGAGCCTGATGATGCGACATATCCGTGGGATACTACTGAGCTAGAATCAGAAGCTTATTTTGCTGACCGAGAACAGGGCTTTCCGCTCTTAGATTGGTCTGAAGAAGAAATGGCTATGCAATTACATTTTTTCAGTCAGTTAGAGGAAATTTGGGCGGCGATCGCTCCTACTGCTGATATAGCATCCCCTCACATTCCTAGAGACGTTCCACAAAACGAGTAGCGAAGTTTTGCGATGCCAAAGGCGCTGCCAAAGGCAGATCGCGTTGGCGACAAAGCACGCGCTTTAAGTAATTCCTCCATCAACCCAGCGCCAAAAAACATTCGCACCATCAATTCAGGAAAGGTGACTGACTCAATTGCAGTTAGCTGTTTGCCAGGTAGTACGCCGCGAAAAACAAAAATAAATAGAGGCAAGAGTGGAAGGGTCACGTCCGATTACGACTTCTTGAGTGGTTGAAAGCAAATGGCGACGAGGAAGCGGGTTTGCGTACACCATTATCAGGCAACTGCCGTAGAAATTCCTCATAAAGCTCTTTCCCAGTCATAGACAGCGATATCTTGGCAACCGCTGTCTCCGGTTGGTTCGTGCTGGAATAGACGTTGCAGACATGAATTTACTGGACTATTGATTGTTAGTCTTCGTATCCCGCACTGCTGCATAGAAGAAAAATCCGCCTATTGGGATGCTAATCGCCAGAATAATACTGGTCGCTAATCCACCAAAATTTGGTTCTCCAGAAGCAAGTTCAAAAATTGAACCTACTGCCGCGATCGCAGCCACGCAGGAACCACCCAGGAGCAGACTACTTTTAGGTGTCATGATCATAGCCTATTCTCCTTAAGCGACTGGTTTAACGTTTTGAGCCGAGAAGCCATGTTTAGATAACTCTTGCGTCAAGGCCAGAGTATTTTCTACACGGTCAATAAATAGCACCCCATTGAGGTGGTCGATTTCGTGCTGAATACAGCGTCCAAGTAATTCTGTAGCCTTTAACGTCTGGGGTCGCCCATATTCGTCTTTATAAGACACTTCCACAACTTGGGGGCGCAACACATCTAAATAAACGCCTGGAATGCTTAGACAACCCTCTTGAGCCACGCAGGTGTCGCGGCTTAATTGCTTGATAGAGGGGTTAATCAAAACCAGTGGGAGATTGGCTGCGTTGTCGGGTTCGCAGTCGATGACAATTAATTGTTTTTGAACTGCCACCTGGGGTGCAGCTAAACCAATGCCATCGGCGCTGTACATAGTTTGGAGCATTTCTCGAACTAGTTGCCGGATTTCAGAGTCTACCTTGGCGACTCGCTTGGCGTTTTGGCGCAGGACGCGATCGCCCAAGTAGTGAATATCCAAAGGCGGATTCTTTAACTTTTTCTTGGCTACTGCAACTTCAGAAGGCATGGATCTGTAACTCACTTTCTCCAGGTAGATTTTAAATTGGACTATTGTTTTAATCTTACCAACCCTAGCTCCTTGACTAGCTTAAGTTAAGCCTATAGAAGTTGCCGTACATATGTAGACGTGACTCAAGAGAGTTATGTCAAACTCAAAATTTTAATATCAGGCAACACCTTCAAAGTTCTAACTAACGTAGGTACTCTAGGTGTTTCTTTAAGCTGGAGTGGTTGGTAGATAGTAGATATTTAGTGTGGGAATAGGAATGTAAAGCTAATTCAGTATTGCTGTCGCTAGCCTCTGTACTCCTACCTCAATCTCCGATTCGCACAAATCGGCGTAACCCAAAATAACCTCTCCAGAGCATTCATTCTCTAGATAGTAACGACGGGCGCTGACTAATCCCACACCCATTGCAGCCGCACGGCTAATTACTGCTTCATCGCTTAAAGGAGTAGATAGTCGCACCATCAGATGCATGCCTGCGTTTTCCCCTAGAATTGTGACTCGCTCGCCAAAATGATCTATTAGAGCTTGTACCAGCTTTTGTCGTCGTTGATTGTAGAGCGATCGCATCCGCCGGATATGCCGTTCTAGATATCCCTCATTAATAAAATCCGTCAACACATATTGCTCTAAGAGCGGAGATTGTCTGTCAGTAAGCCACTTGGCACGGGCAAACACGTCAATCAATTTTGGCGGTACTACCAGATAGCCAATCCGCAACGAGGGAAACAAAACCTTGGAAAATGTACCAATATAGAGCACTAAACCTTTGTGATCTAGACCCTGCAAAGCAGGTATTGGTCGCCCTCCATAGCGATACTCGCTATCGTAGTCATCCTCAACAATCAACGCTCCTGCAAGTTCCGCCCAAGCTAACAAGTCCAAACGCCGAGATAGCGATAACACTGCTCCTGTGGGAAACTGGTGTGAGGGCGTGACATAGACCAGTTTAATTTCGGGCGATCGCTTCCACAGCGCTTCCACCACAACCCCAGATGAATCAATTGGTAGGGGATTAAGCTTGGCTCCCTGCGCTAGAAAAATCTGCCGCGCTCCCAAATACCCTGGATCTTCTAGTGCAATCCGATCGCCGCGATCAATTAGAACACGGGTTACTAAATCAAGCGCTTGCTGCGAACCAGCAACAATTAGAACTTGGTCAGCGCTACACTGTACAGCACGAGACTGAACTAAGTAACGAGCGATCGCCTCCCGTAAAGGACGATAGCCCAAGGAATCTGTTGCATAATCCAACATCCGGGCATCGTGGCGACAATGGCGAGATAATAGCTGTCGCCACTGGTTTAGGGGAAACTCATCCAAAGCCGGCTGCCCATAGCGAAACTCAATTGGCAATTCTAAGCGAGGTGAGTCTAAGGGGGTATCATCCGTCAAGGTATCTCCATAGATTGAGAGGCGCACATGGCAGGACGGCTGACTTGGCGGCAAATCTTGCTGAATCGGGACTCGCAACAAATCATCCGGCAGTTGAGCGCAGACAAACGTACCTGAACCGCTAACTGCTTGCAAATATCCTTCACTAATCAACTGTTCATAGCATCCAGTTACAGTTGTGCGCGAAATTGCCAAAGAACGTGCCAAAGCTCTGGTTGAGGGAAGGCGCTGCTTCGGTAACAGCTGTCCCGACAAAATTAGCTGGCGGAATGCTTTGTAAAGTTGGCGGTGTAGCGGCAAGTCGCTTTTAGGGTCAAGGGCGATCGCAAACTCCATATTCTGAAAGTGGACTGCTATTTAAATCCAGGATTGGTACTTGTATAAGACCACTTTAATATCTAGCCTAGCAGTGTGGTTAACGAAAAGTAGGAAATGAGCCAGGAGAACTTTACACCGACACAACGGAGCGCTTTAAAGCGGGTATCTAAACGCGGGCAATACGAGCGCGCTGCTGTATATCAAATTTTGGATGAAGGATTAGTCTGCCACGTAAGCTTTGTTACTAATAACCAGCCCTACGCAATCCCTACAGCTTACGGACGCGTAAAAGACAAGCTATACATTCATGGCTCACCCGCAAGCCGAATGCTACGCACGTTACAAGAAGGCATTGAAGTATGCGTGACTGTAACATTGCTTGATGGTTTAGTGCTAGCGCGTTCAGCATTCCATCACTCAATGAACTATCGCTCAGTCGTAATCTTTGGGACAGCAACAACGGTACAAGATTCTAGGGAAAAGCTAGAAGCACTCCACGCATTCTCTGAGCATATTGTCCTTGGTCGCTGGGCAGAAGTTCGTCCGCCAAGTCAGTCTGAGCTTGCGGGAACTTTGGTACTGTCTTTGCCACTTGTAGAAGTGAGCGCGAAGGTGCGTACAGGTCCGCCTCTTGATGACGAGGCAGATTATGAATTACCAGTATGGGCAGGTGAAATCCCACTGCGTTTTATGGCGGCTGCACCTATTAACGATCCGCGTTTACAGTCGGGAGTTGAACCGCCTAACTACGCATTGAATTACACCAGATCCAAAAAATAAAACTAATCAAGTTCATGAATGGTTGTGGCAATAGCAAGCATCAAGCCTCAGTAAACAAAATTCACGGCGGTTTCAACCGCTAGGTGCAATGAAAGCGATCGCCTAGTTAGACAATTTAGCTAGAGAATTAACAAAATGCCTTATCTTGCAGGTATTGACATTTATCCCATTAAGTCACTAGACGGCATTGCAATTACCCAAGCAACTATTCTCAAAAGTGGCGCTCTTAAGCATGATCGGGAATTTGCTATTTTTGATCAAAAAAGTCAGTTCGTTAATGGCAAACGTCATGCTCAAGTTCATTTACTTCGCTCCTCCTTTGATATCACTACCCGGACTGTCTGTTTCCAAGTCCAAGACACAGAACAAAAATATGAGTTCCATGTAGATGAACGAAGTGCGATCGCTGCTTGGTTAACTAACTTTTTTGGCTTTCCCGTCCAATTGTTCCAAAACTCATTAATCGGGTTCCCGGATGATACCAATGCGCCCGGACCTACTGTAATTAGTACAGCAACTTTGGAGGCGATCGCAACTTGGTTTCCTGGACTGAGCCTAGATGAGATCCGAATCCGCCTGAGAACTAACCTTGAAATAGGTGGAGTGCCAGCATTTTGGGAAGATCAGTTGTTTGCCGAGGCAGATTCAGTTGTGCAATTTCAAGTAGGTGAAG
The DNA here is from genome assembly GCA_041748755.1 of Chroococcidiopsidaceae cyanobacterium. Taxonomy (GTDB): domain Bacteria; phylum Cyanobacteriota; class Cyanobacteriia; order Cyanobacteriales; family Chroococcidiopsidaceae; genus JAHHHE01. Next base: position 19,710 of record JBGTCQ010000285.1, read on the forward strand.
TCTTATTCGAGGGGGTTAATCCCTGCCAACGTTGTGTTGTACCGACACGGAACCCTTTTACGGCAGCAGCATATCCAAATTTTCAAAAGATATTCGGAGCAAAACGCCGAGAAAGCTTACCACCTTGGGCAGGCGATCGCTTCAATCACTTTTTCAAGTTAGCTGTTAATACACGAGTGCCTGAATCAGAGGTGGGGAAAACTATCCAAGTCAGAGACGCGATTAAGATTTTGGACAGAGCGAAAGTAACAGTGGGGGAATTTTGAAGCGATCGCCTCTCTCCCTTAACCCCGAAACACTAGGATTAACATACGGTTTTTTCGGTGTACTTGGCTTTAGTCTAACTTTACCAGCAACACGGGCGGCTGTGGCTGACCTCGATCCAGTTTTGGTTGGGCTAGGGCGTGCCTTAGTTGCAGCTATCTTGGCGGCAGCACTTTTAGGGGCTACTCGACAAAAGCGACCTTCTAGAAGACAACTAAAGAGCCTATTAATTGTTGCTTTTGGAGTGATTCTGGGATTTCCGCTATTGTCTGCTTGGGCAATGCAACAGTTACCAGCTGCTCACGGTGCGGTGATTACGGGAATTGTGCCATTAGCAACGGCAATCGCTGGGACGATTCGATCTGGCGATCGCCCATCACGAGGCTTCTGGATAGCTAGTATCGCTGGTAGTATGACTGTGATTGTTTTTGCGGTCATTTCGAGTGCAGGTCAGCCTCAGACTGCTGATCTTGCTCTAATTGGTGCTAGTGTAGCAGCTGCTATTGGCTACGCCGAGGGTGGACGTTTAGCACAGGTGATGGGGGGGTGGCAGGTGATTAGTTGGGCTTTGGTACTAGCTGCTCCTATCGTAGTTTTACCCGTGCTCATGGCAACGTTACAGCATGGATTGGTTGCTTCACCTACCGCTTGGTTAGGTTTTGGTTATGTCAGCGTTATTAGCCAGTTTTTTGCCTTTTTTGCCTGGTATCAGGGACTAGCGATAGGAGGTGTAGCACGAGTTAGCCAAATTCAGCTTTTGCAACCGTTTTTGACGATTTTGGCATCGGCGTTACTGTTGGGTGAAGCGATCGTGCCTTTCACAATCGGGACTGCAACCCTAGTAGTTGCTACTGTAGCCTTGAGTAAAAAAGCAGCTATTAAACGCAGATCAGGATAAACATTTATCAGCGGATGCCAGTCGTCTCTAGATTTATTCAAAAAGACACTGACGCTGCAAAGCTTGGTCAAGCAGAGTTTGATACTGTTTCTCGTTAACCGTATAAGCACCAAATCGCTTTAAATGCGGATTCATCATTTGGGCATCAAAGAGAACGAATTCGCGCGATCGCAATCTTGCTACCAACTCCACCAGCGCTACCTTCGAGCCTTCAGAGATTTGGTAAAACATTGATTCTCCAATGAAAGCTCCCCCAATCACAAGCCCCAAAACTCCCCCAGCAAGTTTTTCGCCTTGCCAGGTTTCAAAACTATAAGCCCAGCCCGACTGATATAATTCCCAGTAAATTTCTTGTAACTCTTGAGAAATCCAGGTAGTTTCTCTAGCAGCACACCCAGCAACCACAGCTTTGAAGTCACGGTTAACAGCAACGGTAAAACGCTTAGAGTTGAGGACACGGCGCAGCGATTTTGGGTAGTGAAATCGTTCATCCAAAGGCATTAATGTGCGCTCATAGCTGGAATACCACCCCAACCCACCGTTAGGATCATCAGCCATGAGAAAATAACCCTGAGCATATCCTTGAATGATTGCGGGAATATCAAATTCCATCCAAAACTCATAATTTGTGTGCTTACTGAAATTTGATTATCCTTTGGAGTAGGATTTACGTACTATGGTTCTCGTGTTAATTATTAGTAACTATGCAATTGGAATCTGTATTCTAAGGCGGTTAAAGTTTACCAGCTGATAAAACGTAGTAATGTCTGAACCGATTCCACCAATTATTTTGCCACCAACTCAAAATCCTCAGCAAGAGGGCGAATGGTTGACTAAGGTTTTGCAGCAGTGGATGGATGAAGAGTTTCTCCCCGAACCAGCAAATCAGCAGATTGCCCGCAGAGCCGCCCAGATTTTTGTGCGGCAGCGGATGGAAGGTGAAAATGACCTTGGTTCTCTTGTCCTGGCAATTGTGACAGAGATGCAGGCGTTTGATTTTTCTAAAAGTTTTTATGGCGAGTTTGCGATCGCCAATGCAGTCAGCGATCTACTCTTAGATAGTCTGGGAATTGATCGCTGCTGTGGTCAATAAAGTAAAAATCCTAAATGATGGATGTTGAATGCTAAAAAATTCCTAATTCATCCCTCATACTTGCTTACCAGCTAGACTTCACGACACCAGGCAAAAGACCTTCGTGAGCCCATTCTCGGAACACGTTACGAGAAAGACCAAAGTCGCTGTAAACGCCCCTAGAACGACCAGTAACCCAGCAACGGTTCCGGAGACGGGTACGAGAGCTATTGCGCGGTAGCCGTTGAATTTGCCGATGTAACTCTACCCTGTCGCGTTGAGAAGCGGCGTTCTCAAATTGTTCTATTAGCGCTTGGCGCTTGTCGGCATACTTTGCCACGGTCTTTTCGCGTTTTTTCTCGCGCTCAATCAAGCTCTTTTTAGCCATAAATCCAATAAGTTCTCTCTAGTCAATATATCATTCTTTACTTTAGCCGATGCTATCCCTTAAAGGCTGCCACAGTTTAAGAAGTAACAACGCTGGGAGGAATAGGATTTAGCTGAGGTAAATTAGCAGAGGGGCATAAATCAGCAAGTACACAAGCGTAGCAAGCCGGATTCCGCGCTTTGCAAACAGCTCTACCGTGATAAATTAGCCGAATTGACCAATTTTCCCAATCTTGCACCGGCAATAACCGCATTAAATCTTGCTCAATCCGGATTGGGTCTGAATGCTCAGTTAATCCCAAACGGTTGCTGAGGCGCTTGACATGAGTATCCACCGTCACCCCAGCATTAATTCCGTAAGCATGGGCAAGAACTACATTTGCGGTCTTACGCGCCACTCCTGGCAACTGCAACAACTGTTCCATCCGAGCAGGCACCTGACCATCGAATTCGGTCATAATCATGCGACAAGCAGCCTGAATATTCTTTGCTTTATTGCGATAAAACCCAGTAGAACGCACTAAGGTTGCTAATTCAGCCAAATCCGCACCAGACATAGCAGCTGCATCAGGAAAACGGTGAAATAACTCCGGAGTAACTTGGTTTACCCGTTCATCAGTACACTGAGCTGAGAGAATTGTAGCTACCAGCAACTGTACCGGAGTTTCATAATTAAGCGTACATGGGGCAACTGGATATAGTTGCTTCAGGCGAATTAAAATCTCCAGCGCCCGCTGCTTTTTAGCTGACCATTTCCGAGTAATGCTCACTGGAACAAATTTTGCACCCACGCCAAGTTTGCTGTGTCGCGCACAATCAAGAAAATCCCTAAACCTAACAGTACCATTAGTCCGGTTTGCATGACACCGTCTTGAATCTGAGTGGGCAGTGGTTTTCCTCGCAATCCTTCAATTAATAAAAAGGCTAGCTGACCACCATCTAACGCTGGCAGAGGCAAAATGTTGATAATGGCAAGGTTAATGCTGATCAATGCCGCAAATTGAAACAGACTTCCGGCATCTGATTGGGCAATATTTGCCCCAATTTCTACAATTTTGACCGGACCTGCTATTTGAGAGGCTGTTTGGCTGAAGTTGCTAATCAGCTGGACGAAGCCTTGACCCGTAAGAAGCACAATCCGCTGAAATTCGACTGCTCCCTTACTAAAAGCTTCCACTAAGTTAGCAGCGCGGTAACGCACCACCTTACCATTGGGAGCGAGTTGAACACCAATCCGACCGTTGCCATCAGCTCCTGGTTCTGGTGTCACGCTGAGAGAAAGCTTTTGCTCTCCTCGCTGAATTGTCAAGGGCAGTGGCTGGTTGGCATGTTCTTGAATAATTTGCTTTAAACTTAGCAGGGACTTTTCAGAAGCACCTAGTTCTTGTCCGTCCACTGCCAAAATGATGTCGCCTGATTTAAGACCAGCTTTCACGGCTACAGAAGTTTGTTCTGTAACTACTTGGGGTACCAAGACACCGGGTTGGAAGTTGAACTGTGGCGCACCTACAGTTGCTATTTGTCCTACCAGGAGAAAATAAGCAAAGATTAAATTTGCTATTACTCCAGCACTAATGACGATCGCGCGATCAAGAACGGGACGGTTGCGCAGCAGATTCGGGTCATCGTTCGGGATCTTGCTATCAGGGTCATCATCTGGGAAGCCGACATATCCACCCAGGGGAATCGCCCGCACAGCATACTCTGTTTCTGGTCCCTGGTACTTAAACAGGACAGGACCAAAACCTACAGAAAAACGATTGACGTGGATACCTTGAGACCTTGCTGCAATAAAGTGTCCCAGTTCATGTACCACAATCAGGAGGGCTAAAACTGCGATCGCTGCCAAAACTGACATAGATAAATTTAATCAAACTCAACATTTCTTTAATTCTACGATGCCTCACGAGTCAGCACGTCACGCTTCAGGTAAGATTGCAGCGCTTCGGGTACCCGTATCCCCTCAAATTGTTGATAATTCTCTAGAATTGCTGCCATTGTTCGACCCACTGCCAAGCCAGAACCATTGAGCGTATGCACAAACTGGGTTCCCTTCTTCCCAGCTTCTTTGAAGCGAATACTACCCCGCCGCGCTTGAAAATCTAGAAAATTAGAACAACTAGAAATTTCCCGATATGTACCAGCCGAGGGTAGCCAGACTTCTAGGTCATAGCATTTAGCCGCCGCAGGACCTAAATCGCCTGTGCATAATTCTATGACTCGATAGGGCAACTGTAATGCTTGCAGGATGGCTTCAGCATCCCGTACTAGCCGTTGATGCTCCTCAAGGGAGGTGCTGGGATGGACAAGTTTCACCAGTTCAATTTTGTTAAATTGATGTAGTCGAATCAACCCGCGTGTATCTCTGCCATAACTACCGGCTTCGCGGCGAAAACAAGGGGTATAGGCACAGTGATAGATCGGCAGTGCTTCTGCTGAAAGGATTTCATCGCGGTAGAGATTAGTAACAGGAACTTCAGCAGTGGGAGCAAGCCACAGATCATCTTCAGCACATTTGAAGCTTTCTTCAGCAAATTTGGGCAGTTGGCCTGTCGCTGTGAGCGATTGGGTGTTAATCAAAATTGGGGGCATAACTTCCACATACCCAGCTGCTATTTGCCGCTCAAGCATAAATTGAATCAAGGCGCGTTCCAGAGCAGCACCAGCTCCGATTAAAGTAACAAAGCGGCTCTGGGCGACTTTAACAGAACGCTCGAAGTTGAGAATACCTAGCTTTTCCCCTATTTCCCAATGAGGGAGAATGTTGGGGTTTTGGGGAATGTACTCGTCACCCCAGCGCCGAATTTCAACATTTTCTGCTTCACTTTTGCCAATGGGGGTAGATTCACTGGGTAAGTTGGGAAGTGCTAACAAAAGCGCTTCTATCTGGGCTTTCAGGTCTTTTTCCTGAGGTTCTAGTTCACCCAATTTGGTCTTAATTTGGTTGCCTTCGGCACGCAGAATCTGAATTTCTGGGTCTTGGGGATTGATACTAGATTTAATTTTTTGCCCGACTAATTTTCCAACTTCGTTACTCCGGGCTTGGAGTTGCGATCGCGTCCCTTCCAGTTCCCGTTGTTCCGCATCCAACTGCAATAGATGCTGAATATCATAGTTGCCGCGACTATTCAACCGCTCCTGAACTGCTTGGGGATTTTCCCGAATTTGCTTAATATCTAGCACAGCTTTTTCTCAGCTTATCTATTGCGCCAATAGTTCAGCATACATCAGCGTACAAGGGGTTGGCGATCGCTTGATTCGTGTTCAGCACACTAGGTTACCTAATGCCGATTTATCCGATTCAGCAGCCAAAGTGAACCGACAAGTCCGGCAAAGTGAGCTGCAACCGTGTTAGTGTTTGCCTGTACTACCAAAATATCCAGGGTGCGGATAGTTCGGCTAGGGTCGATTTGGTAAACTCCCAAACCAGTTTGCGGTAAAGTTAGTGACTTTGCCAAAAGAGCGCCCACGATCGCTTGCGCCCCCAAAAGACTAAGCAGCAGTCCCACCAAATTGATGCTCATTCCCAACTGCAATAGTTGAATCGTATCTGCTTTACGGGGGCGATTGTTGGGATTGGAGGATTGCAATTGTCTAGAGATCCTGGTGTAACGGAAAGCCCAAAATAAGCTGGCTCCCAACGCAATTACTGCAATAACCGCAAAAAATATACCTACCCCAGTTCCTACACCTTTCTGGTTAGTAGCAACGTCACGACTAAAGCTGGCAAACCCCAGAACCACAGCAGCAATTACACCTAGAACCAGCTGTGCCCAGAAGCTAATCCAGCCTGTGAAACGAAAATTTTGGGCAATTTCCTGGAGTTGGGAGGAAGGCGATTTAGATTCGGGCTTTTCTAACATATTCATCCCCAGTGTGCGTGGCGGTTGATAGATCCTTATTACTTTTATCTAATCAACCATTAGCACCATTAAATAAAAATAGATGCCCAATGAATCCCAGCTTACAATTTTTTGAGACAGATAATGAGCGATCGCCCATAACCCTACAACGAAAAATCAAATTTTTCCTCCCTCTCCTCTGCTCCTTCTGTACTTAATAAAACTGCGGGGCATCTTACTACTCTAAAAACGAAGCATTTGGCTGCTTTGATCTAACTTATAGTTACCAGGTTAATGATTCAGCACGCGATCGCGGTAAATTCCTGTTCATTACTCAAAGCCTTATGAAACTTGAGGATATCTATCAGTTTTTTCAAAATCCTCCTCCGACGTATTTAAGCCAGGAGCTAGCAGTGTGTTACGTTCTATCAATTTTGTTACAGGGAGAATCTTACGGAACAGAGCTGATTGAGCGACTTGAGAGCGAATTCCCACTCTACCGCCTTTCTGATACCGTCCTTTATGGCGCGCTCAAATTTCTCGAAGACAGACAGGGCATCACCAGTCACTGGCAGAAAGTCCAAGGACGTGGCCGTCCCAGGCGGATGTATCATGTTAACCCGGAGTGGCAAGACCAAGCTCAGAATTTAGCTCGTCTTTGGCAGCAGTACATGAGACTGGAGGATTAATTAACAAATAATTGATAATAAAGTAGCTTACCTAACAATTTGTTGTTATGAATACTCTTATTATTTCATCCACTTTGCTGCTGACCTTGTTAATGTTAGTAGGGCTGTTTTTCTTCATCCGGGCATCCGTTAAAGATCGAACACAAGAAATTAAATTAGTATCTGAGCAGGGAGAAGCCTCTCTAGTAGTTGAATTGCAGCAGTATTTCCAAGGGCGTTCCTACAAGGTGGCGCAGGTAGATCCAGAGCAGAACTCTGTCACATTTGAAGGAATTGTCCGCCCCAGCATTTTTCTAGCTATTTTTCTGACACTGCTTGCTGCTGCTGGCATTCTTTGTCTAGCGCTAGTTTTATCACTGCTTTTTCCCAGCTTGAGTAGCATTTTTCTTTGGCTGGTACTGTTGTCACCTGCGGCTGGTTTTTTTTACTGGAAAAAAGCGGGGCGTAAAGAACAAGTGTCGCTCAAGATAGAAGCTACAAAAAATGAATCACAGTCGCAAAGTAAAATTACTGTTATTGCTCATCGTGATGAACTGCTAGAGTTACAACGAGCGCTACAGTTAAAACCATGTGAATAAAAACTTAAAAAATTACCCCACTCAAACGCAAGCATTTGAGTGGGGCTTTTGCTCAACATACCTCAATGCATACTGGCAATTAGCCATAATTCGCTATAAATGGACATTTCCCAGAAATTCTGAGCTTCTGTACCATCGGTTTAGCAGCTCAAGGTAATTACTTATGCACAGCGACGGTTTCTTTCTCTGGTGGGCTTTCTAAAACCCGCAGACTAGGAAACAAGAAATGATTTTCTTCCACGTATTGAGCCCCAAACAGTCCCTTTTCTGCCCAGAAATAACGATCTGTAGTATGTTCATTCCGTTTAACTAGTAGTAGCGCTGGTGGTAAAATACCCTCCGCCTGAATAAATTTTCGAGCGGCTGTTACAGGTTTATCTTCACCACTTTCGATACTATATTGAGCCACATGCTCGAGGATACGGCGTCCTTCTTGGCGACGACGACTTTTACGCTTCCGTCTCCTTGCCAACTTCTTGTCCTCCTCTTATAAGCTGACGATTGTAGTTATAGTTACAAAAGTTGTCGCCAGTATATGAGATTCAGTTTTATAAATCAACTGTTGTTAAGGTTTTGATACAAAGTCACTTATTATTGTGAACCTCGACTTGGTTTCAGCTGGGTAGAAGGGTTAAAAAAGGTATTTCATCAGGTGTTAATATTTAGCTCAAGATGTCCATATTAAATTCCCTGATGAATGCGTCAAGGGGATTTCCCTAGTCCCTAGCCCCTAGTCCCTAACCCCTCTTAAAAGAAAGTCTGCCTCAAGGAGCTTCCCTTAATAAAATTCTGGAAAGAAAATAGGTTTGCGCCTAACAATTGTAATGCCATTAATCGTTCAAGGTTGAGTTGATGTTAATATCTGCCAGTTCTGAGTTTGTTGCTCTGTGCCGCTCGCAGGTAGCCCTGCTGACCCAAGGACTGGGAGCGGCTTTGAGTGTTGTATATTTAACAGAAGAACTGGTGGAGTTAGGAATCAAGCAGACAAAGCTGATTCCTGTAGTAACCTACCCGGAAGCAGCAGTGTGGGAAGGAGCGAATGCTTTAGATTTACTACCCGAAACAGGCAGCAACACCTTTCCCCGACTGCTATTAGAATCGCAAGAGACTGTATCTGCGGCACCTTACTTGTTATCAAAGACGAATATTGGAACACAAGCAGAATATCAACCGGATGAGTCTGAACACTTGTTGCCTAGCAGACAAATCGTTTTGCCTCTGATGCATGATGGTGTGTTGATGGGGTTGTTGGTAACAGCCAGGGAAGACAGATCATGGAATGAGCGGGAATATAGTGAAGTTGAACGGATTGCCCAGACGTTGGCGATCGCTAGGCTATTGGATCAACGTCGAGAGTGGTTTGAACAGCAGCTGAGTCAACAACAGCGCTTACAGGCAAAGCAACGTGATTTGCTCGATAATCTACTACACCAGTTTCGCAATCCACTAACAGCTTTGCGGACTTTTGGCAAACTGCTTCTTAAGCGCCTGACACCAGGAGATATTAATCTGGCAGTAGCAGATAATATTGTGCGGGAGAGTAATCGCCTGACTGAGTTGTTACAACAATTTGATCGTGTAATTGACTTAACACCAGACGATTTAGAACCACAAAAATCACTACCGCCGTTACCTTTTATGGAAGCAAGTCAACTGGCAGTTCCTGTGTTGCCGTTGTTGCCAAATGCTGTAGGGAGTGCAGAATTATGCTCGGTGGCTGAGGTTTTAGAACCTCTGTTGTCGTCAGCTAGGGCGATCGCCGGAGAGCGAAATATAAGTTTACAAGCAGATATCCCCCCTAACTTGCCACCGATTCGAGTTAGTACTAAAGCCTTAACAGAAGTGTTGAGCAATCTTCTAGACAACGCTTTGAAGTACACCCCAGCGGGTGGACAGATTTATATTCAAGCAGGGCGAGAGCAAGGTCATTTCCAAGGTATTGCGATTACGGACAACGGATGTGGAATTCCGCCAGAAGATTTAGATCATATTTTTGAGCGGCATTACAGAGGTGTCCAGCGCAGTTCAAAAATTTTGGGGACAGGGTTAGGATTAGCGATCGCTAAAGAATTAATAGAGCAAATGCAGGGTAAAATTCAAGTTTTCAGCCCTGCTCAATATCCAGCTAAAGTATTTGCTGGTGGGATAGGAACAACTTTTATTGTCTGGTTGCCAACAGCAAATTCAGACCAGTAAATTTTAGTTGCTAAGGAGTCAATAATTTCTGCTTCAATAACTGCAATTTTTGATTTCTAGGATCTTCAGTTTGCCTATTTTTTTCATACTGACAGGACTTATATTGACTGTCAGAAACTTGCTGCCGTCAATGGCTACGATCTTCCCACTCATACGCGAACAGGATAGCTCTTATGTAAGTCTTGCTAATAACGAGTTGGGCACTCTAGCTGTAGAGGTTATGCTTGCTGTTAGAGCCTACTTCTCTAATTTCCATAGCACGGATAGCCACTAGATGCTACAAGCAGAAGATATATTACAAAATCGCTATCAACTCAAACAAAAATTGGCAGACAATGTTGCACGTCAAACTTGGTTGGCAACTGATTTAGAAGCCTCTAATTTAGAAAAATCTCAGATTGTAGTCAAACTTCTGGCTTTTGGTGGTCAAGTACAGTGGGAAAACCTTAAACTATTTGAGCGAGAGGCGCAGGTTCTTAAACAGCTAAACCATCCTCAGATTCCCAAGTATCGGGATTATTTTTGTATTGATGAGCGATCGCTCTGGTTTGGGCTAGTTGAGGAATATCTGCCTGGTTCCTCATTCAAGGAATTGCTGACTCAAGGAAAGAAATTTACAGAACAGCAAGTCCGTAAAATTGCAGTTGATGTGCTGAATATTTTAGTTTATTTGCATGAACTGAGTCCACCAGTGCTGCATCGAGACATCAAGCCGAGTAATTTAATTTTGGGTGAAGATGAGCAAGTTTATTTAGTTGATTTTGGAGCAGTTCAGGATAAAGCGGCGCAGGAGGGAGCCACTTTTACTGTTGTAGGAACTTATGGTTATACGCCAATAGAACAATTTGGTGGTAGAGCAGTCCCAGCATCAGATTTGTATGCATTGGGAGCAACTTTGATTCATTTATTAACGGGTATTGCGCCAGCTGATTTACCGCAACGGGATTTGCGAATTCAATTTAGCGATCGCGTTAGCCTTAGTCCTAGCTTGGTGGCTTGGATTGAGAAACTCACAGAACCAGCACCCGAACGGCGATTTAGCACTGCTCGTCAAGCATTGGTAACTCTAGAATCTAACTCTTTGCCAACTCTCCATTCCCCTAATGACCAGATTTGCCGACCTTCTGATACTCGTGTTCAGTTAAATAAGTCTCCTAATCAGCTACAAATAGAAATACCACCATTGCGAGGAATAAGGAAAATCTCAGATATAATTCCAGCTGTTATTTTTGCAGTAGCAGCATTCTTATTTATATTAATAATATTATCAAAACCATCAGTATTAATTTTCCTATGGTTCCTTGTAGCTCCAGGAATTATTGGGGGTATGCAGTATTTTCTCGGTAGCACACAAGTTTGCTTTGACCGTAATAGCTTTCAAATTAAACAGCAACTATTCGACCTAACTTATTATCGGCACAAGGCAGTAACTCGACATATTCAAGATGTTTCTGTTGAGTACAACACAGGAAGAGTAACAATAACAACACTACCCTATCTACATCGATTTATTAAACCTTCATTTGGTGGTACATCAACTGGGCGATTAACTGAGGCTGAACTTATCTGGTTGGCTCAAGAGATTCGAGACTGGTTGCAGGCTCAAAAACTAGAGGAACCGAGGCATTAATCAAAGGCAACAAAGGCCCAAGTTGCTCTTGCCCATTTACGGCTAAATCACTGTGACACAAGTAGACTCGCTCTCCCACGCGCCCTAATAAATCGCGCAATATCCGCCGTAGTCTTTCGTGATCAGCATTCGTTGCATCTTCTGTAGTCCAAGGCTGTCCAAACCTATCTTGTAAAAATAACGGCGCACCAAATAGCGTAGCAGCACCGCCACTCAGCCAAAGCGGTGAACCAGCATCCAGCCAAAATTGCCAGCGGTGGAAACGGCGACTAGAACGATATTGGAAGATAGTTGCTAAAGTAACAGCGCGACTCGCTGCACCTATAGGACGAACTGGGTAAGGGTTAGCGGTAATTGTGCCACGACGTAGTAGTTGAATAAAGTCGGCAATAGTGGCGTGAAGTGGGACATCCTCTTTCACGGACTCCAATTGAGAAAGCTTTTGCCGCAACCGGGTGTCAACTTCCCAGTAATGTTGGGCAGTTTCCAGCAATTCTCGCAAAGCTGCCAGTTGGTTATAAGGAAGATTGCTGCCATTCCACAAAAAACGTTGAATTGCGCGGTCTAAAAGTGAAATCGGACTAGGTAAGAGACGCTGTTCTTGTTGCGATCGCTGCATCTCTAACCACTGCACTATCTGACTATAAGCCGTAGTCGCTGCATAACCTAATCTGTCCCAGCGATCGTAAGCTGTCACGGGTAACAAGTTAGGGCGATCAGGGTGTGGCTCAAAGCAGAAATCAGCCAACAACCCAGCGCGTACAGGATCAATGTGGAGAGCAGGGGGAGCAGGGGAAGCAGGGGGAGTTGAGGAATTAAATGTTCTGTCTTCTGTCTCCTGTCTCCAATCTCCTGTCTTCTGGCTAAGTACCACAAGCATTTCAGCTACTGCATCTCGATCTACTAAACGTCCTAAACCTGGATATACTAGGGCGAGAAGTGTTAGCAGCGCTCGAATTACTGGAGAACTGGTAAGTGGGCGTTGGTCGTTAAGAGACTCGACGGCAATTCCTTGCTTGGTTAAGATTTCTACTAAGGTGTAACGCGCGATCGCATCTAACCCTGGTGCAATCACCGCTACTTCTTGCGGCTGTACTTCTCCAGACTGCACTGCTTGAATAATCACTTCAGCGGTTTGGCGCAACAGTTCCCCACGGGAAGTCGTTTGCAGTGACTGCACTGCTTCTGGTATCAACGGCACCATAGGCTCAATCACCGATTCCACTATCGGCAATCCAAGTGTATCTGCCAGACTGTCTTGCTTCTGGGTTAATGTTTTTACTTTACAGCGCTTCGCTAGCCCTTCTAGGTAATTAGGATCTGCTCCCAGTCCCAATCGCACCCCACCATCGGGATTATAGGTAAATGCGCCTACTGCTCCTTGCTCTAGGAGAACCTCAAACAGGGAACGCGCTACACCTGGGTAATCATCCACATCATCCGCTAGCAGAAACCGATAGCGGTGATTTAAGTGCCGCTGGTAATTTGGATTGGGCAATAGGTGTTGCCCATAGAGTTCAGTAATAATTCCGTATGTCAGCAATCCCTGTTCCAAGCACCAGTTGCGCCACTGTAGCAGTAATGAGGCAAGCGATAGCGGCTCCATCACCCCATTCTGGATACCCTCATCTACTAAACCTTGTAGCACGCTAGAAACTTCCTCTGTAGGTGTGCCGCTATAAGCTGCTAATTGCAGCAAGTCCAGAATGCGACGAATCAACCGATGCTCACTTACTCCCACAGGGCGTAAAATTTCCGCGTCAAAGTGCGATTTCCACAGCCGAGTTGCTAATTCCTGCTCAGTTTCAGGACGTAGCCGCACCGGAAATTGCGCTTTCAGGTTCAATTGCTGAATCAGTAAGGGCCAAAATAAAATTACTTCATCCTGACAAAAACCCAGTGGTGTCTTTGAGCGAACCGGATATTTCCCCCCAGTTGCCGCAACGATTCTGTCTGCCAACTCGCGTCGATTATCATCATTGGCAGCCAAAACTAAAACTGCCTGTTCGTGTTGAATACTCCGACTTTGAGACAACCTATCTCCAACATTCCGCACCTGTCTGCGGGTAGAAAACTGCTTATGCCCATTGATTTCACTTTGCACCCAGGTACAAAACTGCTTGACTAGGTGTTCGGTTTTACCGCTGCGACTGGGGCCAACTATCCAAATAGAATCAGAAATCACCAACTATAACCTCGTGAATTTGCTAAGATACCTCGTACATTAACTTGAGTTTAAAAATCACTTTATAAAGTTGGATAGATACTTGCGATGAAGAGGTCTCTTTTTGTACAAAAAATTTCCTCTTACTTACGTGCTGCTGAACAGTGGTACTTACAGACACCGGAGCGATCGCTGGATGAAGCCTACAAAGCTGCCTTAATGATTAAGGCAATAGAAGACGAACATTTCAATGGTAAGAAGATAGCGCCTGCATCCGCAAACCACGGAGACAGCGTTATGACTTATTTTCAGTCAGAACTAAAAAAACAATTAAAAACTGTCCGCATTAGACTTGCAGAGTTTAAAGCAACTCGCTCAGTTTTAAGTAGTCCCAATCAAAATATCACAAAACTCGCAAAAAATAACGGTACAACTCCTGTTAAAGATTCCTTTGCTATTCAATCAACAAATAACTCCTCATTAATTTTAGAAAAGCTAAGATTTATCGATGAGGTATTAGCAAAGTACACTTTTACTGAAAATACTTCATCTTCCCTGGTTTCACCTCCTCTCGTAAACCTTGAACCGACAACTGTTATAAATCAGCAAACATCTGATAATAACTTAAACAAAAAAACGCAGAGTAAAGCTGAAGGAACAGGTGTATTGCCAAGGTCTATTTTACGTACAATAAATCGTCTTAAAAATGAACTAGATCCAAGCTCAGAAGATGAATTTGTGAAGAAGTTTCGTACTTCTCAAAGAAAAACATTAATATCTGTAAGGTTGCTTTTATTATTTATAATAGTACCTTTTCTTACTCATCAGTTATCAAAAATTTTGGTAATAAGTCCAGTTGTTGATCATTGGCTAACTCCTAAAAAAGATACAATATTTCTCAATTATGAGATGGAAGAAAGAGCGCTTATAGAAATGCAAAAATTTGAGGAAAAACTAAAGTTTGAAAACCTAATGAATGAAGCTGGCGACATTATTCCAGAAAGAATGGAAACCCAGATGAAAAAGAAGGTTTATGAGATTGCCGGAGAATTTAGAGCCGAAAGTGCCAATGCAATCAAAAATATTTTTGCAGATATATTAGCTGTAGGTGCTTTTAGCTGGCTTATCCTTGTCAGTAAGAGAGAAATTGCAGTTTTAAAGGATTTTCTCGATCAGATTGTGTATGGTCTCAGTGATAGTGCTAAGGCATTTATTATTATTTTGTTTACTGATATATTTGTAGGATTTCACTCAACGCATGGCTGGGAAATTCTCATAGAAAACATATCGCGACATCTGGGACTACCAGAAAGTCGACAGTTTATCTTCTTATTTATTGCAACGTTCCCAGTAATTTTAGATACCATGTTTAAATATTGGATTTTCCGTTACCTAAATCGAATTTCACCTTCCGCAGTCGCTACGTACCGCAATATGAATGAGTAGTTAACTAAGGGTTCAAAATAGTTACAAGTTCTAAGTGGTAAATTTTAAGTTAAAACTTCAACTCAAAATTCAAAACTATTCTACACTCCCTGATTTGAGGCAAGTTTCAAAGTAATGCTTGCGCTTTAAAAGTTGCTGTAAATATTGATAACGGGCGATCGCAATACTAACACTAGGCAATTGCTCTAATGGACAGGGACGAAACCACTTCTGCCCAACTGCATCGAAACCACAAAGGCGGTAGGCAGCATGGGGTGATTCGCAGCTGATCCCTTGCTCAAAACTATAAGTCACATAGTCTATCCGCTGTTCAACTGCCTTATCCACATTTCCTGGAGCTGGTGTACACTGGTAAGATTCTAACCAACCGTCTACAATCGGACCTTCCATGTAAAGGTCTTTAATTTGACGCACAATTTGCTGTAATTCTGCCTTGCAAGCGGCAATATCTGTGTAATCTGGCAATAACATCTCCGCAGTTGAATTGGGGCTACTATCAGCGGGGCTTGTGCTGGAATTGAACTTGGGTAGTATTGGTTCTGTGTAAGCACTTTGTTGTGCTGGATCAGGCTGTAGGTTGCTAGTCGCGGAAATTAGCGTGACTTCGCTTGGAGTCTGTTCAGGAGAATTGCTTAGATGTTGTGTGGCACTGCATATTTCAAATGAGTAGCTGCGTTTCCTTGGCGGAGCATATGGTTTACGCTTAGCAGCTGGCTTAGAGTAGGAAGCAGTGCTGATCTCTAAATGTTGCAAAGTTGCCTCAATTCGTTTTAAGTCTGATTTCATAAAGTTCTACTTAGTTACTCATATCGTGCATCTGGCGGTTGAAACCGCGGCTACACAAACCGGAGGCGGAGCGTCTCCGGCTCCGCGAAACCTGCCGCCGCAGGTTCAACAACCCTTGATTTGGACTTAGTCTCGCGTTGCGCCGACTTGGTTTGTAAAGCCGCGAATTCTATTCGCTGAGGCTTGGTGCAAGATCTTAGTTTAGCGGCTGCATTCAAAATTTATAGCTCTTTCTCAGTCCTTCCGTTAGTAATATTGGTAATAATTTTATCTGCTATAAGCCGTTAGAACTAAAACTCCATTGGGATTCTGATTAAAAATTGCAACTACGAAAATATATAGGCGCTTCCGTGCCTTTCAGGTTTGCGAAACATGGGCTTTGCACGTATCGTTACTATAGGCTTTTAGTAGATGCAAAGGATAAAACTTTAACTTTGAGTATTATCCTAGTGACAGGTCCAGCCAGGTCAGGCAAAAGTGAATGGGCTGAAACCTTGGCAGTACAGTCTGGCAAATCAGTAATATATGTGGCAACTGCTCAAGTTGAGCCAGGTGATTTGGAGTGGCAATTGCGTATTGAACAACACCGCGATCGCCGTCCAATGGGGTGGATAACGCTGGAAGTGCCGCAACAGTTGGCAGGAACTATCGATTCTTTCCTAGACAGTTGCCTTTTAGTTGATTCTTTGGGTACTTGGGTAGCTAATCTGTTGGAGCAGAATGACCATACCTGGGAGGATACAGTGCAAAATTTACTCTTGAGTTTGGCGCAGGTTGCGGATAGGGATGTGATTTTGGTTGCCGAGGAGACTGGTTGGGGTGTAGTGCCAGCTTATCCAATTGGGCGAAAGTTCCGCGATCGCCTGGGGAATTTAGTCCGACGCTTGGGAGTAATCGCCAATCCCGTTTATTTAGTTACAGGGGGACACGTTCTTAACCTCAGCGCCCTCGGTTCCCCGCTATCATCAATACCAACCAACAAGCGCTAATATCCACCTGAATCCGGATGTTCCCGCACCGCGATGCCTTCTTAAAGTTAATAGTCAGTAGAGTGAGGTGCTAAAAATAGTTGTGGATTATAAATTATAAGTGTTGAGTTAAAAGAAGCAAGCAGTTAATTACTCTTGACTTCTTCAATTCAAAACTTAAAACTCAAAACTATTTATTGCTCTCGCCGTCGCGGTACCTCATAGCTCAAGAAATCATAAGCCATCTCTGTATTAGGGAAAATAGCACGGGCTTCCTCTAGTAGATCCTTCAACTCTAAAAGATTTCCAGGAGCATAGCGGGGACTGAAATGAGTCATAATCAGCAGCTTTACCTGGGCAGCTAAAGCTACTTGCGCCGCCATTGTGGAGGTTGAGTGGAAGCGCTGGAAAGCAAGTTCTGCATCTTGATGGGCAAAAGTCGCCTCGTGAATGAGAACATCGGCATCTTGAGCGATTTCCACCGCGCCGTTACAAAATACTGTGTCTGTACAGTAAGCAATTTTGCGTCCTACTTCTGTTGACCCACACAAATCTACTCCATTAATTTGCCTGCCATCAAGCAGCGTTACCGTTTCGCCCCGCTTTAGCTGACCGTAAACTCTACCTGGAGGTATCGAGAGTGCCTTTGCTTTTTCAACATCGAAGCGCCCTGCACGGTCTTTTTCTGCCACTCGGTAGCCAAAGTCCGTAATGCGATGCTCTAAGCGACCACAGCTAACAGTAAATTCTTCATCTTCGTAGATTATACCCGGCTCCACTGTGTGGACTTGCAGCGGATATGAAAAATGAGTTTGAGAGTAACGACCGCAGGCTCGGAGATATTCGTCTAACTTGGGTGGGCCATAAATATCGATTTTGCTGGGATTGCCAGCCAAGCCGCATGTGGCTAGAAGACCCATTAAGCCGAAGATGTGATCGCCGTGCATGTGGGTGATAAAAATGCGGGTGAGTTGGCTAATCTTCAGGTCACTCCGCAGGATTTGATGCTGTGTTCCTTCGCCACAGTCAAATAACCACAGTTCTCCCCGTTGAGGCAGACGCAAGGCGACACTGGAAACATTGCGCGATCGCGTCGGTACACCCGAACTCGTCCCTAAAAATGTAATCTGCACGTAAATCAGCCAAACTATAAAAGAATTTCGCAATTTCTTTTCCATGGTGGCATGTCAACGCTGGAAAACTTGTTCCCTTAATTGACTGCTACATAGATTAGTTAGTTTATATTAGTTAATTTAGAATTTGCCCATTTGAAAGCTTTAAATAACCCATTACTAAATACTTAAGTTCGAGGAGATTGCCTGGATGAAATTTCAATTGCCGTCAATGCAGCTGCTATCCGGTTCCTCCGGCAGAACGTTGTCCTGTTTCTCCCAGATCAAACGATGGTACTGGTGGTCTGCCATTTTGTGGATCGCCTTAGTTGCGCCTGCTCAAGCAGCGATGCAATTGCGAGTGGTGATTGAACAGGGTGTGAGTCAGGTCAAAATCGGTAGTTCTACCACAGCCGTAGTGCGCGACTATCGTAGTGGCCAGTCACTGGGACAAATTGCCGAGATGAATGCATTTTATGCCCAGCCGAGCGCTACTGGAGTTGCCATAGAGGAGATGCGCTCAAGTGCGATGTGGATTGAGCCGAGTGGTGATGGCTATGTGTATATTGGCGATCGCTGGTATCGCGGAAAAACCCTAGTCGTTCCCACCACAAACGGATTGACCGCCGTCAACTACGTTGATCTAGAACAATATCTTTACAGCGTTTTAGGCGCTGAAATGAACGGCAATTGGCCTCTAGAAGCTCTTAAGGCTCAAGCCGTCGCCGCCCGTACCTACGCTATCTATAAGCGGGAAAACGAAAGAAATGACATTTATGATCTAGACGACACCCAAGCGTCTCAGGTTTACAATGGCGTTGAAAGTGAATCTCCTGGCACCTACGCAGCAGTAAGTGCAACTACTGGACAGGTATTAACCTACAAAAATCAAATTATTCTCTCGGTCTTTCACGCCTGTTCTGGAGGATACACCTCAAACGTCGAAGATGTTTGGTCTGAGGCGCTGCCTTATCTACGTGCTGTTCAAGATTTCGATCAGAGTGTTAGCGCGTGCCAGTGGATGAAAACCTTCTCCCCAGAGGAACTTAACAGGCGGATTTCTGGAGTAGGCAATCTTGTATCCCTAACCCCCATCCTCACGCCTTACGGAAGCATTAAAACTATCCAAGTTATTGGCGACAAGGGAACACGGGAACTCAAGGGGGAGGCTGTGCGTAATGTACTAGGGCTTAGAAGTACGCGCTTTACGATCACAGAAGATCCATCGGGAGTGCGATTCGACGGTCGTGGGTTGGGTCATGGTCTAGGAATGAGCCAGTGGGGAGCTTATAATTTGGCTCAAAGGAGAGTCAAATACCAGCAGATTTTGCGCCATTATTACCAAGGCACTAACCTAACCAAACTTCAATTCCAATAGCTAGCAATAGTAAATAGTTTTGAGTTTTGAAATTGAGGAGCAAAGAAGCCGACGGCTCCGCTCAACATTCAAAACTCAGAACTCAAAACTATTTTTAAGAACCCGATTGACGTAATCGACGCTGCCATTCGGCATCAATTTCATCGAGTTGTGCCTCTTGGTCCAGCAAATCAGTTTCAGTGGTGTAAACTAAGTCTTCCTGAGTGATAACTGTTTCTGCGGCAAACTGATCAGCATAGGCAATTTTTTGCTGTAAAGTAGCATCGGCGTTTGCCAGTTGCCGCGATCGCGCTTGTCGTTGGTGATTGCGATCGCCAATCTTACTATTGCGCCACTTGATCCAAAAATAACGTACCAAAGGCACACTCAAAAACGCTGTACCATAACCTAGTAATAACCAGTAAATTCCTTGAGCAAAGGCGACAAGTCCACCCAATTCGGCGGCAATACCATCTGCTAATAACCTCCCCAGTACCAAAGCTCCCACAAAATTTAGCACACCCAAACCAGCACTGAGCATAATCTGTCCTGAAGTAGCACTACTGAAGCGCCAAGGCAACTCTTGTAGGTACGGTGGCACTGACTGAGAACGTTGCTTTGCCGTAGTTTGCAATTCGGGGAAGTGATACACAATTTGCCCTTCAGGGGTTACCACTGGTTGCCCATTAAACCGCGTTAGCACTGGCAACATATAGTCTTCGTACTCTCTGGCATATCCCTCTCCAATATTGTCTAGATAGGGAGCAAGTTGTTCTGCTACTACTGCTCCACGATTATTCCGAATCACGGCAGCAATTTGTTGCCAGCGGCGTTCTTCTAAGTTGGCGTTAGGATTACCATTGCCAAACAAAAACGAGAAGATGGCTTCAAAGAAATTTAAATTGCTTTCTTCCCGTCGCCGCTGTTGGTATCGAGTGTCATAGTCTGGATAGAAAACTCCGAACCAATTGGGACCAATCCAGAAGTACGGCATAGATATCATGCCACCGCCGGAACTACCGCGATCGCTATCATCACTGTCTCTGTTGGTGGCAGTGACAATAATAAAAATGGCGACCAAAATCAGTGCAATTGAAAGCAGCAAGGCAATTCCAAAGGAAATTCTAATTAGATAAAACAGAACTCGCCAGACTTTTTTCCACCATTCCTGCAACCGCAACTGGAAGAATTTGTTCTGAAGAATTGTCCTGAAGTTTTTGGAAAACAGGTAAACAATTTCGCCAGACTCTGCTACCTGTAAATGTCCCCCAGTATCAGAAGCGAGGGTTAATAATCCTTGTTGAGCCAGATTAACGTTCAATCCTGCTTGGGTAGCTACATCCCCAACTGTGACGCGGTAGCCCAGCTGTTCCACAGCTTGCATGATAGTGGGATTAGGAGCCATTGCCCTTGCCTCAATCAAAAAATAATCTTCCTGCTTTAATTATAAAGTTGTGCCTCTAAAGTTTTATATTTTTATTATGGATCTGGACAGAGCGTGTAATATGGATTGTCTCTTGACTTGCAAGAAGCTTTTCAAATAGGGTTGAAGCTGCATCAATACTTTCACCCTTATCCACGAACCGGAAGGCAGAGGCAGCTAAGTAAGATGGGTTCTGTTCAAAAGCAATCCAACTTCGCTGTAAAGCCTCAGCAGCAGCACCAGTAGTATTCGAGCCTGCAAATATATCCAGAACTATATCTCCTGGTTCTGTGAGAAAGTTAATAAAAAACATTGGGAGTTTCTGGGGAAAACGTGCTGGATGTGCCGGAATATCAACTGCTTTACATAGTTGAATATATCGAGAATTACTTTCAGTATTAGGAATTTGTAACAAGTTAGAAGGTATTGCTCCACCATTGTTGATAGCAAAACTTGTTCCAATATCGTGACCTGATGGACGTTCTTTTGGTTTGTAATATTTATCAGGATCTTTATGAAGCTTTTTCATGCGTTCCGAATAAGGAACAAGAACGTTACTCACATTAGCTTTAGGATTGTCTGTTTTTGATAGCCACCAAACAGTATTAACAGAATCTTTAGTCCGGATTTTACGTTTATTTACCCATTCAATAGGCGAAGGTAACTTTGAAGGGTTGTACCAAAAAAACTCTTCTGCTAAACGAAAATCAAGCTCATCACATAACTTAATTAAAATTCGGTAGTTATACAGCGATCGCACTGGACGTTTAGTTTGATAAGCTCCACCAAGATCAATTACAAAACTTCCCTGGGGAGCAAGAACACGATACACCTTTTTACAAAAAGCAAATAGCCAATCTATGTACGCTCCCTGATCAACATTGCCATAACTTTTCTCGCGTAACAGGGCAAATGGAGGCGAGGTAATTACTAAATTGATTGAATCTGAGCTAATATAATCTAGCAATTCAAGCGAGTCACCAACATAGGCAGCACCATACTTTGTAGTGTATAAAGGGTTTTCAAGCATAGCTGCCATTCACTAATACTTCCAGAACTAAACTAGACAACAGTGGGCATAGTAGCATTTTTATTCTGAGCGGAGCTTGTGAATATTTTGCTCCCAGTTGGCACCATCAAAAGGTACGATTTCAAAGTAAGACAGCACATTGCCATCAAGACAGCGGACATTGACATCAATGTAGTTAGGATGCGACCGCGGACGATAAAAAGCGTGAATTCCACAGATACGGCAGAAAGTATGCTGGGCAACTCCTGTATTAAATGTGTACGTCGTCAACACATCATTACCTTGCAACAATGTAAAGTGCTCAGGCGGCACAATTAAATGTAAAAAGCCCTTCTTTGTACAAATAGAACAGTTGCAATCATCCGCTTTGTGCTTGTCAACCATCACCTGAAACCGAACCGCTCCACAGTGACAGCCACCTTCGTAAGTTACAGATTCATCTAAGTTTACCGTCATATTAATTGACCTCGAAAATATTAATAGAATTTCATAATTGCAACATAATAGATCACTTTAATTTCCCCAAAAAGGGGCTTGAGAGGATCTATCAACGTAGCAGCACAATCAAGAAATGCTATGTATAGTAACCCTAATCAGCGAGTATTACGTGGCGCTCCGCCTGAATCCAGTTTAGAGACACGAGCCTCTAATTTATTGACTTGTTGCTTAAGCTCAATCACCAGAGTTGCTAGTCGATCAAACATTTGGTCACGATTCAACTGTGTTTGACTTCGTCCTGTATTTATTGAAGGCGGAGGTAGGGAAGGTGTCACTGGAGATCCACTACGGAATTGATTAAATTGAGCCTCTATCCGGTTAAGCCGCGACTCAATTCCATTAATATCTACTTCCAGTGCGTTAATGCGAGATTGTTCTTGCTGTGATGAGGCAGGCGCAGAAACTAATCCACCCCAGGCAATAATTGCTACAAGCATTATGCAAAACCACGTAATCTTGATAAAACTATTATTTTTAGGCATAGTTTATAGTCAAAAAAACAGTCTATAAATGTTACTTGTCAGGTTGCAAGCGCTCAAATAAAGTTTGCCAATCGTTAGAAGAATTACCACTTTGTGCTGTTACTTCAAAAGTCACATTACACGCCTTGGGTTGGGCGATCGCCTGAACACAAACCTCGGCAACTGAATCCCGACTCACTTTGCCCTTGATATTGTCACCTTGCTCAAAAACTAATTCTTGAACTCCAAGTTCCTCAGTCAACGCACAAGGTCTAATAATCGTGTAAGGCACTCCACTTTCTCTTACACTGTCTTCACCTCGCAATTTCCATGTCAGGATTCCGCCCAGCTGATCGTTCAATCTTACCGCTGGTGGTTCTTCTTCTAGATTAATTCCTGGACGACCGGGACGAGTCACCCCCGCTGAACTAACTAGCACAAATTGTGGTAATATTTCACTACCGTAAGCCTTAATAGCTTCAACTTGCAAGGCAAAACCACCAGGCGAAAAATTCGGGTTAAGTTCGCCGTCATACTCAAACTTACTCAGCATTAATTGAAACGCGCAGATGTTACTAGTATCAATTAGCGGCGCGTCTTTCAACGTCTTGCCCCGAAATCCTGGAATTAACTCCGTAAAGGGAATACGAACACTCATCCAGCTATTGCTCACAGTATCGAAAGAATAAGAATAGCCAGTGCCATCCCATTTTGATTCTGTGCGGATGATAAACTTATAGCGCTTTCCGTCTCCTCTAACACGCAATTCTATGCCTTCGTACCCAGCCAAGTTAAATAATGGCTCAAAATTGCGGGTGCGAACTGAAGCAAAACCGCCGGAGTTTTGGGTTGATACGTTGCCAGTAAATAAAGCCGTGCCATCCACCAATCGGATATCACTCTGACTTACACCACCCATCACGACATCATCCACAGCGCCCCAAACATTTTTCAAGTCGTTTGAAGGATTAGTGAAATCAAATATCATTTCTGGTGTTGTCAAATATTTAGCAGCAGCTTGTACTAGGTTCTTTACCCCTAGATATTCCACTGATTCTGGTGTGTCTCCCACGATTTCGGGTTGGTAAAATTTAACTCCTTGGTTGTATTTGGCACGATCTGGTGTGTCTCCTTCAACAGGCTGCACTCGCACCGCAGTACAACACACTACAGCTTGGACTGCCATCATTTCAGGAGTTAAAGTCTCTGGTTTTGTAATGTCTCCAGTAACCAATTTTACAGTGTCACCAAGTATCGCCTGTGCCTTATCAGTATCTCGAACTAGTGCTTGTACTTGATAACCACGCTCAATCAGTCGCTGCACAACTCGCTTACCAACACCACCCGTTGCCCCAGCTACCAATACCACTCCCATTTTGCCTCCAGCAGGTCTATCTTTATTATCAGTGGTACGACCTTGGAGCGATCGCTGTAGCCAACTGACGAAAGGGATTACCTCAAAATAAGCAAGCGTTTTTACAAACCTGCCAGCATCCCATTGAGAGCGATTACTTTGATTCGACATTCCATCTACACCCTCTGATTATGTCCTCTCAGCTGAATATACTTCAGCTTCAGTGTGTGCGTTGATTCAGCTGGTTTGCAGAACTGGTAGGGAATGGGTGGGCGATCGCCTTCTCTTGCGAAAATCCATTAGTTGTTCAGATAAACAAAATTCAGCTATAAAGACAGTAAAATGCCACCTCTTACCTAATTATGTAAATAGGTTTATCGTCGAGTGTTGGTGACATATTTTAGGACACTAGTAGGCATGCCTACACCACAATCAAAGAATTGCTAATATGCTTCAATTTCAACCCCCTGGCTTTGGGCAAAAAGTCATCCAAACCTCCCTGGGAGCAATGGTTTATTACACCCCAGTGGCTGCACCGTGGTCAGTCTCACCTGCTGAGGGTGTACCATCGTTAATCTTCCTGCACAATTTTGGTGGTGGGGCTTCAGCTTACGAATGGTCTAAGGTATACCCTGCTTTTGCTAACGATTACCGCGTTTTAGCCCCAGATTTAATTGGCTGGGGTCAGTCTGCTCACCCAGTTCAGGACTACCAAATCGCTGACTATCTAACGACCATCGCCGAGTTTATTCAACATTTCTCTCCTGTGACAGTAGTAGCATCTTCTCTAACAGCCGCTATTGTGATCCGCCTTGCTATTCAACAACCCAATTTATTTCAAGCACTGTTTTTAGTGTGTCCTTCTGGGTTTGACGACTTTGGGCAAGGTGCTGGCCGCCGATTGCCGCTTCAGATCATCAGTACACCACTGTTAGATCGCTTGATTTATGCACTAGGGGCTGAGAATGAATTAGCTGTACGCAACTTTTTGCAGCAATTTCTCTTTGCCAAACCTGAACGAGTGTCTCAAGAGATGGTAGAAGCTTATCTCACATCGGCCCAACAACCCAACGCAGAATATGCAGCGCTTGCCTTTTTGCGGGGCGATCTTTACTTTGACCTCTGTCTCTATATTCAACAACTCACCGTACCTACAGTTATACTCTGGGGCGAACAGGCACAATTTACCAGCGTCAATCTGGGACGGCGTTTGGCACAGCTAAACCAAAGTACAATTCATGGTTTTGAGGCGATCGCTCAAGTAGGAGTGCTACCTCATCTAGAGATGCCAGAGGTAGTCATCGGCCTATTACAACACTATTTTCGCTCAATGTTGCTCCCTCACGGTTGACATTTCGTCTAATTTGAAGCCTGCCAGAACTTATGTCTTTTAGTAAGCTCAAATTCTTCTATTCCGAACGGATCTTGCCAAATTACCTCCAAATCAAAGCTTTTTAAATCTCAAATTGGTCTTTTAAAAAATTAGGACTTAAAAACCTTATCTTCCATTAAGTGCAAGATACTTAGGAAACCTAAGCTGAAATATTAATTCAGCCTAGTGTTTTTCCTTGAAAAACCGCTAAGTATATGAACCAAATACTAAATGGCTGAAACCCTTTTTTAGAGAGTATTTTATTTGCCTTGTTTCTTTGCTACTTTATAATCTTTATTTTTTATAAAAATTTACATTAATTTAAGTATTTTCTACAGTCTTGATTTGGGTAGAGATGAATTACGTTGGACGCATCTAACATATTTGGTTTTTACTGTGAAATTATCTCCTTTACCTCTAGTTGTAGCCATTTGTGGGATTTTGTCGATTGATTTCCCTGTAATGGCAGTTCCCCAGATGGCAGTACACAAGCAGTCATCTCAAGTCAAAACCAATCCAAGCTGTTCCAATCAAGCACCATCTAGCCACTCCCGCCCCACTTCTAGCAATCGTGTTCGGTCACTGCTACTAAAGCAGCAGCCCCTCAGTAGACAACTGCCTCTTACAAATAAGCAGGTGAATATCAAGCTGGTGAATCAAACGGGTGCGACTATTAATTATGAGGTAATTGGGGAGACAGATCAGCGCTCATTGCTAGGACAGTCTAGCGTGCTGTTGCAAGAGTTGAAAACACCGAGAACTTTGACTTTTAGACGGCAGGATGGCGGACTGCTAAGGGTAAGTCCACTGATGTCAAAAACACCCGGAATGTTAGTCGTCACATTTACAGCCACAACTGACTTAGGTATGGATAAGACTGCCATGACTATTCAAAACAACGGTAATGTCTTCTTAAATTAAGGCATCAGGCTAAGTGCATTAGCCCACATCTCACATAAGGGAAAAATTAGGTTTTAACCTCTTCTGATTTTTCAAGTGAGCGGCTTGAGATTTAAGAAGCTTCTTGGATGTAAGTTGGCAAGATTTCCCACATTAGCAGAATTTAAGAGAAGTGTAAGATCAGTGCAATTTTTTTCAAGCATAAAGCAACTATTTTGTCAAGGGTACGTCTTGAATATTTAGGGAAGTAGTTGTTAGCTTGGCTCAAAAACAAGCATATTTAGGAGGTATAGGTTTAGATCAATCACTTTCTGACAGTTAAATAGATATAGGAACCTTCTAAACCCTCTAGTGTCTATTTAATTAACATAACGATGCATACATATTGTGGAGAACACTTTCAATGTCTAGTCTTAATCGTTGGCAGTCTAGAACATCTGCTTTAATGGCACTGAGCATAACAGTTGGTGCGATCGCACCTTTTGTTGCACCTGCGCCCTCTTTTGCCCAAACTGCTACTTTTTCTGACGTTCCATCAAACTACTGGGCAAGCCCGTTTGTTGCTGAACTGGCAACGCGAAATATTATCGCTGGGTTTCCTGATGGTACTTTCAAGCCTGAACAGCCAGTGACACGTGCCCAATTCGCTGCTATTGTTCGCCAAGCCTTCCAAAAATCGGCAGAACGCAGCGCCATCCAATTTGTTGATGTACCTGCAAATTACTGGGCTAACAGCGCGATTCAAGAAGCATATACAGAGGGTTTTCTCGCAGGTTATCCAGGTAATCGGTTTGAGCCTGACCAGAATATTCCCCGCGAACAGGTCTTAGTTTCCCTAGCCAGCGGCTTGGATTATTCTCCTACTGGTGAAGCCACAAGCGTACTGAATCAATACTACAGCGATGCTAATGCAATTTCTGGCTATGCACGTAGCCCCATTGCGGCAGCAAGTGAGCGCAAAATTGTAGTGAACTATCCCAATGTCAAATTCTTGAATCCAACTCAGACTGCAACGCGGGCAGATGTAGCGGCTTTTATCTATCAAGCATTAGTCAACTCCGGGCAAGTAACAGCAATTAACTCGCCCTATGTTGTAGGTCAGGCGCAACAGCCAACTACGCCGGTAGCCGTCACAATCCCAAGCGGAACTGCTATTCCTGTTAAGTACGATCAAGCAGAAAGAATCCTCGTTGCCAAAGAAGAAACAGCGCCTCTAACGCTAGTAGTGGGGCAAAACGTTGTTACTCGTGACGGAACAGTGCTGATTCCATCTGGCAGTCAGATAGTTGGTGAAGTGAGACCAGCTGAAGGCGGTTCCCAATTTGTTGCCCGTGAGCTAGTTTTAACAACTGGGCAGCGGTATCAGATCAACGCTACCTCAGAAGTAATTACCAAAACCGAAAGAATCCGCAAGGGTATTAATGTCGGTAACGTAGTAAAGAATGCAGCATTAGGTGCGGGTGCGGCAGCAGCGATTCAGGCTGTAACTGGCGATCGCGATGTTGAAGTGGGAACAACTTTAGGTGGTGCTGGGGCTGGTGCTTTGATTGGTCTATTTTTAGGTCGGAACAGTGTTGATTTGGTTGCAATTGACCCTGACACTGATCTTCAGTTGACATTAGGTTCAGACTTAGCACTTGGACAGGGCGCGAACCCACAGTAATTCTAGTACGATAAACCATAACAAGCGATCGCTCTTGGCAAGAAGTGCGATCGCTTTGTTTTTTTTGTTAATCTCAATCTGCCAAAAGCCAAGTGGGCGGCATGAGACTTGGTAACATTTAGCAACCAGACGATAAAATTGAGCATTTTAAATTGGTAAGTAGATATATTGAAAGGAAGTGCCAGGAAACAGGTACAACTTTTTATGACACTTCAACTGATTTTTTAAGGGTATTCAATCAGGCGTATTCTGATGTCATGAACCAGTTGGCTAACTAGGCGTTGGAGATTTATTCATTCCTAATCAATAATGTTTCCCTCTTTTCTCCCACCTCAAGTCAAGTTACTTACAGAGTCTACATGCATTACCCTCGCCCAGAGTATCCAGCGCCAGCTTGTTGCTACTCCTCTCTATAAAAAACCTATTGCTACCGCTTACATACATCAGGGTAAGGGCGGAACACCCATCTTATTACTTCACGGCTTCGATAGTTCCGTTCTAGAGTTTCGCAGCTTAATACCGCTACTTGCTGCACATAATGAAACATGGGCAGTTGATTTATTGGGATTCGGCTTTACTGAGCGCATTGCCAGAATTCCTTATAGTCCACCTACAATTAAAACTCATCTCTACCATTTCTGGAAAAAGTTGATTGATCAACCAGTGATGTTAGTAGGTGCTTCAATGGGAGGCGCAGCGGCAATTGACTTTACTCTCACTTATCCCGACGCTGTTAAAAAACTGGTTCTAATTAATAGCGTAGGCTTCAGTGGTGACTTTCCCCTTGGTCAGTTTTTGTTTCCTCCTCTAGACTATTTGGCAGTAGAATATTGGCGACAACGCAAACTCCAGGCGCTATTTTTTGGTAGTACCTTTGGCAACTTAGAACCAGATGCGATTGAAGCAATACGTTGTGCAGCGCTGCATTTAGAAATGACTGGTTGGCACGAGGCCATGATTACATTTATGAAAAGTGGTGGTTACAGCAATTTGGTAGACAAAATTGCCCAAATTAATCAGCCAACGCTGATTTTGTGGAGTGAGGCTGACGAGACTTTAGGTATTGGAGATGCAGTGAAATTTCACCGCGCGATCGCCCACTCTCAACTCATCTGGCTGAAAAATTGTGGTCACGTCCCTCAACTTGAACAGCCCAAAATTACTGCCGAACACCTACTTGCCTTCCGAAAAAATTCTTAATTACCAAATCGCATTCTCTCTTAAAGAACCGAGAGTAGAAGCTACTGTAAAGCTAGTTTTATTCCCCAGATCCCCTGCTCTTACTCATCTGCCTCATAACCACCGTCTGTCTAAAGCCCTATGTAACTGGCGTTGATTCAAATCATCCTTTGGTACTTTGGCAAAGATACGCTGCCGTAGGTTCACCGCAGTGAATAAGCTAGTATGCATGGGCAACATTTCTGCCATGCCCAAGAAGAGAAAACCGCTGTCCTTGAGACCAAAATGAAAGCGCGCCAAGGCTTTAGTTTGGGCATCGATGTTGAAATATATTAGAACGTTACGGCACAATAGCAAGTCAATTTTAGACATAGGTGCATCTTGAATCAGGTCGTGGCGGCAGAAAACGATGGAGCGTCGTAAGTCTTTAGAAAAGACATAGCGGCGATCAGTTTGCTCGAAGTATCGTTCCAACAGAGTAGAGGGTACGTCCACGACCTGACTACTGCCGTAACTGCCTTGGCGAGCTTGGTTGAGGGCTTCTTCGTCTATATCCGTACCATAGATTTTGACCCGCGAACGAAACTGTTCCACCCCAAGGGCTTCAGCTAGGACGCTAGCGAGGGTGTAGGTTTCCTCTCCCGAAGCGCATCCAGCACTCCAGACCCGGATGGGTTCTTCCGATGACTTCCCCGCAATTATCTGGGGAATGATCTGTGCAGTCACATAGTCCCAAGCTTCCGTATTCCTAAAGAAGCTCGTGAGGTTGACCTCAATTGTGTTGAACAGGGGAATAAATTCTTCCGGATTTACCTTCAAGTAGTCGCTATAATCGCCGTAGTTTTCAATTTGGACCATCTGCATCCGATACTCCACCCGCCGCATTAAGCTGGAACGCTTGTAGCCAGTGAAATCAAAACTATGACTCTGCCTGAGGTAATCCATCAGGGCTTCAAACGGGGGGTTCATTTTGTTTACGTGATAATTTCACATCTGACTGAGCCATTTTGTCAACAAATTCAGTAGTGTAGAGGTGTTTTTCTGTAGGCGTTGCCTACTCGATAAAATGATTTAGGCAGCCAAAGGAAAGGTTTTGAACTTCAGCTTTATTCTCCTCATACAAATTACAGATAGGACATTACATATCTCGACCTCAAATGTCCTCATCTTTGCTCATTATCCTATTAATCAGCAACGCCATTTTTAATTACTTAGTGCTGCTCTAACCAGCATTAAGCCACCAAGCTAACGCACTTAACACAAACAACAGCGGTGTTAACCAATCGCCCCAACGCACATATAAGGTTTGAGTTTGCCGCCGATAAATTATTGCCGTGTGCAGTTCGTAAGTGTTGAGTCGAGATATCCATTTAGTTCTGCCGTGGGGGTCAACTATGCCAGAATAGCCGGTGTTGGTAGCTCGTACCGCCCAGCGATCGCCTTCAATTGCCCGCATCACATCTTGAGCATGATGTTGAGCAGGCATAGATGGGCTGTAATGGGCATTATTAGCAGCGCTAAGGATAAACTGCCCTCCGGCTGCTGCTTGACGACGTAAATGGTCAGCGAAGGCAGACTCATAACAGATACTAGCGATCGCTCTCCCAAAAGGTGTATCAAATACTTGGTTCGGCTGACCCGCAACTTGATGAGCTTCTAGGGGGGAAAGCCGATTAATTAAGCCTCCTAAAAATTGCTCAAAGGGAATATACTCACCTAAAGGCACTAGCTTCACCTTGTTGTAGCGGCTGAAAATCTCTCCAGTTCCCGTAATAGTAAATAAACTATTTGTATAGCTGTTTCCCTGTTCTCCAAACGCTCCAATCCAAGCAACAACACGTTCTTCTTGAACTGCTGCTACCAAGGAGCTACGCATCAAGTCACTCTGGAAAAATGGCAATGCCCCTTCCGGGGTTAAAACCGCGTCTACTCCCTGGGAAGCCAAAGTGCGATAGCCATTAGTGTACCCTTCAATAGCGCGCCGAAAGCCCTCTGGATACAGCTTGATTTCATTAGGGACATTGCCCTGAATAATCCCTACTTTCAAAGCTGACTCTGGTAACTGAATCAAGGGACGGCTATATAACCCAAACCCAACGAGGTGTAACCCCACCAAAAGACAAAAGCCAGAAGTCAGAAGCCAGAAGCTATCAAGATTACTTTTAAACGCCAGTTCCCTCAACGGGGGGAACCCCCGCACAGGACTGGCTCCCTCTGAACCCTGATATTTGAGCCACGCTTCAGCAATCAAACCATTAACTGCTACCAAAGCTGCTGTCACCGCAAAAGGACCAGAGAGTTGACCTAAATGCAAAATCGCTAGATTATGAGGACTTTGAGTATAAGAAATGGAAGTCCACCACAGCGCTCCTGCACTCCAAAAGCTCTCCAGACTACACCATAAAGCAATACCAATCAGGACACGGACGAAAACACTGACGTTACGAGCAAAAATGGTCATCCCAACTGCCCAGAGTGCAACTAAGGCAGCTCCCCAAAAGGTAAGGAACACCCAACAGAACAGCGCGATCGCCAGACTAGCAAGCCAAGGAACTCCCATCCACGTCATCGGGTGAACCCCAGTTATCCACCACAGCGCTACACCGTGATAACCAATGCCCCATGCTAAGGACAAGGGGACAAGGGGATAGGAAGACAAGGAGAAAGACTGGTTTTGCTGTTTTGCAGACTTGACCACTAATACCCAAAGGGGAGCTAATGCAATCCACGCTAGAAACCATGCTCCTACAGGTGCGACAGTAAGCCCCATCAGAACGCCACTAGTTGAGGCAATGATGACACGCAGAGATGGAGACGTGGCGATCCTTCCAGGATCGCTAGGGAATTTCCCCTTGTCCCCTTGTCCCCTTGTCCCCTTGTCCCTTGATTAAGAGCGTGGAGGCCGCCGCCGTTGGAGAAAGTCAGGAATATCCAATCCAGTTTTTTTCGGTTCAAAACCTGGTGGGGTACTCTGTAGAGGTTCCGGCTGTTGCATGGATACTGCCCGTGTAAGCGGCGCTTCACCCGTAAATCCTGTAGCAATGACCGTAATTGTAATCTCTCCTTGAAGCCGCTCATCAATCACTGCACCAAAAATAATGTTGGCGTTGGGATCAACGACTTCATAGATCGCCTCCGCTGCTGTATTCACTTCATGCAGGGTGAGATCATTTCCACCAGTGATGTTAAAAACAACGCCTCTAGCTCCTTCAATTGAAGACTCCAGTAACGGAGAGGAAATAGCGGCGATCGCGGCTTCTCTAGCACGAGATTTGCCAGAACCGATCCCAATCCCCATCAACGCCGAGCCAGCATCTGCCATAATCGCCCGCACATCCGCAAAGTCCACATTAACCAAACCTGGGATTGTGATGATATCTGAGATTCCTTGCACGCCTTGACGCAGAATATCATCAGCAACCCGAAAAGCCTCTTGTACAGGCGTTTGTTCCGAAATCACCGCCAGTAGTTTATCGTTCGGGATCACGATCAGCGTATCTACTCGGCTTTGTAGTGCTTCAATACCTTGATCCGCTTGACTAGTACGCCGTCGTCCCTCAAAGATAAATGGACGTGTCACCACCCCCACCGTCAGAGCGCCCATTTCTTTGGCTATTTCTGCAACAATCGGTGCTGCACCAGTACCTGTGCCACCTCCCATGCCAGCGGTAATAAAAACGAGATCAGCATTCTCTAAAGCTGTGGCAATTTCGTCCCGCGATTCTTCAGCTGCCTTTTGTCCAATAGCAGGATTGCCGCCTGCTCCCAATCCCCGCGTCAGCTTCTGTCCAATTTGCAAGCGTCTGAGGGCATCTGTATGAGTTAAAGCTTGGGCATCCGTATTGATTGACCAAAATTCAACTCCGGCAACATTACTAGCGATCATCCGGTTAACAGCATTGCCACCACCACCGCCGACACCAATTACTTTGATGTTGGCAACTCTACCGGGAACAATATCGTCCATTCGGTTGAATTCTTCAGGAATTCCCTTAGAGTCGTAATTTTGCCCGAAATGAAGCCCAGAGTTATTAAAAGGATTGCTGGAGTTAACTGCTAGTGGAGCGCCTGATTGTCCTGGAGATTGACAGATTCTATGGGTAAGCCCTCGTTTATTAATAAGTCTCATTGGAATAAGAAAGGGTATATAAACGACTTTTTTACGCGGGATTTGGCTAAGAGTCTACTATAAATTGACACTTTCAGGACTCTGTTTTTGTACTCAGGGTGACCGAAGGTAACCTTAGATGCCACATTCACAGCCAAGAAATCTGAATCAAGCGCATTGGCCCAAAGCAATATCAGGCAACTTAGAGCCAAAAACTGCTTTAAGGGCATCCCTCGCTCAAAATCTGAAGTTATTTGCACAAATTTTTGCTAATGATGTGGTTAATCAATTTCACTATTAGGAATTGTAAGCAAATTTTATATGCAAAGCTTAGCTTTTACATACCTGCGATTACTTTTATTAAGCCGCGCTTGCCCAATTGCTGCAAAGTAGCCTGGATAAGCACGGTAGAGACGGACTTCCTGTTATGGTTTTTGGCTCAAGGAGCGGATGAACTCTCGGATAACGTCTGTTTTAGTTCTTCTAGACTTTTCGCAATATTGCGTCAGGATTTTCATCTCTGCTTCTGGAAGCCTTACGCTCAAATGATTTTCCAACATTCATGCTGCAATATGCGCCACCACAAGAGAACCTTACCCTAGCTCTATTTAGGGTTCAACAGTAATTCTACTGAAAGTTTAGCCTGGTTTTTTAGGGCTACCAATTAAATCCAGTGGATATACGGTGGTACAAAAGATGGATTTATAGTAGAGTACACTGTTTTCTTAACTTTTATCACAAGCAATAACTACTAATAATCTATCTGAAAACATTGAGTATCGGTGCTGGCAACTTGGGAAACCTTGAAAGTGCAGTAGGCTTATGAGGCAATAAAATTCAAATAATCACAACAACGCAGCAGTTGCTTAAAAGTCAGCTTTGTAGAGCTGTTGTTTTGTAAATATGCACCATTAAAACCTATTGTGTCCTGGAATTAACTAGTTGTTTTACCTGGTTCATTTGTACTAAAGGAGTTGCAGGATTTTTGAGATCAATATAGGCAATCTGACTAGACTTTACCTTGATTGAGAGTTGCCGCATTTGATCAAGGACTTTGAGTTGAGTAGCCAACTGAGGACTGTAGGAACCAAGATGTACAACACCTAACTCAGTTTTCAAGATAATATTCGCTGGATCTTGGCAATCAATTTCAGTTACCTTAACGGGATTGCGACTCACTAATTGATAAAGTTGAGTCCAATACGGGCGATACTGTTCTAGTGGACCAATTACTTTAAGCTTGGGCAATTTCGGGCTGTGCTGGGACGCATAACTTTGGATTGGGATTAAGACACCAGCTTCATCTAGCAACCCGATTAATACTTTTGAGGTTGGAGTAGTGCCTTTGGCAGTCTTAGTTAAAGCTAATGCCACTGGTGTGCGTTCCTTAACTTGGACGGTTATTCCAGGAGGAAAAAGCTGGCGGGTGACGGTTACATTAGCAATAGTAGGCTGTGATTCTAAAGAATGTGCGATTACTTCCGGTTGAATTCGCAGCAGCGACTGGGGATAGGAAAGCGGTAGGAACGACTTAATTACTTGCTTAGAGAGTAATTGATTACCCTCTATAATAATTTGCTCAGATTCGCGCAGCACCCAAATTGGTCGAGTCGTTGCCCAGATCAAACCGCCTGCCAAACTACTGACAGCTAATGTTCGCCAAATAGCCTGAAACATTCTAATGCGTCTTTCGGTACGCAGCATTCTACGTCGTTTAGTCAACTCTAAGCGGGAAACTGAGTCAATGCTGAACATCCTAACTCATCAATAGGGTAAAAGGGTAAATATGAAGTAATTAGCCTTTAAATTCAATTTACTTTACTTGACGGACGTGCCTCCAGCTCTTTTCAGGTAGAGCTTGGATGCCTAAACTTAAATACATTGCATTGTTTAAACACTTTTGTAAAATGCTATTTTCTTTTTAACTAAGCTAATATGCGAATTAATATTGTAGTTATATATACAAAATAAGATTAACCACAGTAAAAGTGTAAAGTATGACTCAGGGGCTAAAAATTTGCTGTAAGTCTGGGTACGAAAAATATCTCAGATAATGTGCATTACTCGTAATCTAATGAATAAAAAAGCCCTTTTCTTTAGGGAAGGTTAAATTACTTTACCTGCCCAAAGAATTGCTCCTACTAGCGGCAGTATATTACAGCGGCAAAGTAAAAATTTAAACAATTTACTTTCAGCCCAAGGACACTAAGGCACTAAGCAGTAGGATTTTTGTGTGTTAAAAAAACATCAGTTTCTCTTTCCCTAGCATCATGGGCAACACTTTTGGGCATTTATTTCGGGTTACAACTTTTGGTGAATCACACGGCGGCGGAGTTGGGGTGGTAATTGATGGTTGTCCACCGCGACTAGAGATTTCTGCTGCGGAAATCCAGTTGGAATTAGACCGTAGGCGACCAGGTCAAAGTAAAATTACGACACCTAGAAAAGAAGCTGATACTTGTGAAATTCTTTCAGGGGTGTTTGAGGGTAAAACCTTGGGAACGCCGATCGCGATTATGGTACGGAACAAAGACAGCCGTCCGCAAGACTATGACGAGATGCAAGAGAAGTATCGCCCTTCTCACGCGGATGCTACCTACGATGCGAAATACGGGATTCGCAACTACCAGGGTGGAGGAAGATCGTCGGCGCGCGAGACAATTGGAAGAGTAGCAGCAGGTGCGATCGCTAAAAAAATCCTCTCCTCTGTTGCTGGTGTAGAAATTGTTGCTTACGTTAAGCGGATCAAAGATTTAGAAGCTGCCATCGATCCTGGCACTGTCACCCTGGAACAGGTTGAAAGTAATATTGTCCGCTGTCCTGATCCTGAGTGTGCTGAACGGATGATTGAACAAATTGAACAGATAGGAAGGCAAGGAGATTCTATCGGTGGCGTAGTGGAATGCGTGGCGCGGAATGTGCCAAAAGGCTTGGGTTCCCCAGTATTTGACAAGCTGGAAGCGGATATAGCCAAGGGCGTAATGTCTTTGCCTGCTACTAAAGGATTTGAAATTGGTTCTGGTTTTGCCGGAACGCTATTGACTGGCAGTGAGCATAACGACGAATTCTACACCACTGAAATGGGTGAAATTCGCACTGTAACCAATCGTTCTGGTGGAATTCAAGGCGGCATTTCTAACGGTGAAAATATTATTTTGCGGGTAGCGTTTAAGCCAACAGCTACAATTCGCAAAGAGCAGCGCACAGTCAACCGCGAGGGTGAAGAAACGTTACTGGCAGCGAAAGGAAGACACGATCCCTGCGTATTGCCTAGAGCAGTACCAATGGTGGAAGCTATGGTTGCTCTGGTGCTGTGCGATCATCTATTACGGCATCAAGGACAGTGTGGAGTGTTGGATAGATAGCGCGTGAAGCGTTAGTCAGCGCATAAGCTATTAATTAGCGCTCAGAGCTACGGCAGTAGTAATATACGGAGAAGCTCGCACAGGCATGGAATTAGCACAGTAATTCTCCAGGGTAGCTTTGAAATGTGACATAGGCGCTTCAACCGAGATCTTGAGCGAGAACGCAACTGCATCAAGCAACTCATCAACGACTCAAGCAGTTTCTATAGGTTGTTACTCGCCATGAAAAGCGAACTTTCAACTATTTAGTAATGCTGTCCATTGTTGATATCCTACAATTGCTGTAAATTTGCAAATACCCCCTAGATAATAATATGACTCCAGGAATTTTTGCTAAACAAGATATTGAGGAAGCTATAGACCGTGGTGAACTTATATTAAATGCGAACAAAAGTAGTTTACAAGCTTGTAGCTATGATATGAGGATTGGAACAATCTTTAAAGATGGTCAAATAGTAAACGAGTCTCATTCCCAAGCAACTACACAGTTCACTGTAAAACCCGGTGAAATTATAAGTATATTCACTTTAGAAGAGATTTATCTTCCAAATAATATTATGGCAACGGTTTTTGCAATAAACTCACAAAGTTCAAGAGGTCTTCTTGTTTTAAATCCAGGACATATTGATCCTGGTTTTAAAGGGCCTCTTACTGTTAAAGCTTTAAACTTACGGAAAGCTCCATTAACTATAAGTCGAGGCACACGTATTTTTACTATAGTTTTTCAAGGTTTACCTAAACATACTACAAGTCCTTATACTAAGAACGTTCCACGAGAGCAGCGTGAACATGATTTTAATGCAATTGATGTAGAAGTAGCAGCGAGAAATTTGGCTGAATTAGTTATTCTTGGGAAAGATTCTCCTTATCCTACACGACAAGAAGTGAAAGACATTGTTCAAGGACATTGGTTGACTTGGCTAACTATTTTTCTAACTTTTGTAGCAGCTTTAACTGGAGTTATTGCAGTTATTCTAACCATCGCATTTAATAATCGAAACATCAACGAGCAAACTCCATCTACTACTCCATCCACTATAAATTCTAGAGCTAGTCCTTAATTATTCTTTCTCATTACACTTAAGTCTTTTTATAGTCTAAATTTTGCCTTCTTCAATCACTTTATCGGCGACGCACATCTTTACAATGTCTAATAAAGAATTAATTATTTTTGATCTAGATGACACTTTAGTAGACACAAGTGATGTTTACTGGCGAGCTAGATCAGCATTTGTAAAAAAGCTTGTAATAGAGGGGATAAACGAAGAAATAGTAGTTAAAGAATTTGAAAGAATAGATTCTATTAATATGAAAGAGTTGGGTTTTGATCCCAGTCGTTATGAAAAAAGTATGTTAAACACCTATAAACATTTTTTTGGGAGTTCAAAACATTATATATCTGATGAAACATTCTCATATATAAAAGCGTGTAGTCGTTTGATATTGGAAGATTCACCTAAACTAATTGATGGTGCAGAAGAGATTCTTCAGTGGACTTCTAAGCACTACAAACTTGCGGTTTTAACAAGGGGTGAAGAATCTTTTCAGAGACGAAAGCTAAAAAAAGCTGGGATGTATGATTACTTCGATTTTATACGAGTTGTACCAAAAAAAGATGCTAATGTATTTAGCGAACTTTTACAAGATATAGGGTATCCTTCTAAAAATACTTGGGTGATTGGTGACTCCATAAAATCTGATATAAATCCCGGAATTGAAGTGGGTGCAAAATGTATTTTTTATGCATATAAACACCCAAATTACTATTGGATACAGGATTATGAATGTTATACTTTGGGTTCCTTTTATAAAGTTTCTAGTTTGTATGAAATAAGAAAACTACTTGAATCACCTTCAAACTTCAACATGGTTAGTGTGGTTTAGGCTAGTGTCTGCCAGCAAACTCAAAATCACTGCCTCAGAGATAGTAAAGCTTAACCACAAACAAGCTGTTTTTAGGACATTTCTAAATTACTTCGTGAATCTATAAAGTCGGATAATAAAGTTTGCCTATACGCCATAATCCTATGAATAATCATGAAGCTTATCCTGCTTCTGCTTACATTGTAGGGTTTAGAATTAAAAATAGATGAAATAATATTCTGCTGACACTAAAAAGCCTGTGACTGCCTCTGTTTTTTCCGCTGAACGCCTGTTATTTACGCCAGCTACCCCTGACACGAACGCGATACCCACAATATTTGCTTTTCCCAACGAGTACAGAGTGGGGATCACTAGCTTGGGATATCAGGTAGTTTGGGCAACTCTGGCAAGGCGCTGTGATGTTCAAGTCAGCCGCTTATTTACTGATACTCATGAACCTCTGCCGCGATCGCCTGAATTAGTCGGCTTTTCCTGCTCGTGGGAACTCGATTATGTCAATATTTTGAACTTACTGGAATCGCTAGAAATTCCGCTTAGAGCAGCTAATCGTTCTGATGATCCCTTAGTTTTTGGTGGTGGTCCCGTTTTGACTGCTAACCCAGAACCCTTTGCTGATTTCTTTGACATTATTTTACTGGGGGACGGCGAAGATTTGCTGGGCAATTTTATTGAGACTTACAAAAAAGTCCGAAGTGCTGATCGGAAAACTCAGTTAAGGCGACTGGCACAAGTACCAGGAGTGTATGTTCCCAGTCTATACGAAGTAACTTATCACGATCCCAGTGGCTCTATTCAGGCAATTCAACCAGTTGTCCCGGAAATACCTAGTGTAATAGAAAAGCAGACTTACCGAAGTAATACCCTATCTGCCTCAACTGTAGTGACTGAGAAAGCAGCCTGGGAAAACATTTACATGGTGGAAGTAGTACGTAGCTGTCCAGAAATGTGCCGCTTCTGCCTCGCTAGTTATCTAACGCTACCTTTTCGGACGGCAAGTATTGATTCATTAATTCCAGCAATTGAGCGGGGTCTAGCAGTGACAGATCGGCTAGGCTTACTAGGAGCATCTGTAACTCAACATCCAGAGTTTGCCAGTTTGCTAGATTACCTAAGTAAACCCCAGTACGACCATGTACGGTTGAGTATTGCTTCAGTACGCACGAATACGGTGACGGTGCAGTTGGCTCAGACTCTGGCTCATCGGGACACGCGATCGCTCACGATTGCAATTGAAAGTGGTTCTGAACGATTACGCCAGATTATCAACAAAAAACTTAATAACGATGAAATTATCCAAGCCGCAATAAATGCCAAGGCGGGGGGATTAAGTAGTCTCAAACTCTATGGGATGGTAGGTATTCCTGGTGAGGAACCAGAGGATTTAGAGCAAACTGTGGCAATGATGCGAAACCTGAAGAAAGCTGCTCCTGGGTTACGCTTAACGCTGGGATGCAGTACATTTGTTCCCAAGGCACATACGCCTTTTCAGTGGTTTGGGGTAAGTACCCAGGCAGAAAAGCGACTACAAATATTACAGAAACAACTAAAACCAAATGGTATTGAATTTCGACCCGAAAGTTATAACTGGTCAGTGATTCAGGCTTTAATTTCTAGGGGCGATCGCCGCCTGTCTCAATTGTTAGAACTAACACGGCACTATGGCGATTCGTTAGGCAGTTACCGCCGCGCCTTCAAGGAACTACGAGGTCAACTTCCTGACTTGAACTTCTACGTTCACAGTAACTGGTCAACAGCACAAGTCTTGCCCTGGAGCCACCTGCAAGGCCCACTTCCCCAAGCTACATTACTAAAGCATTTAGCAGCTGCTGAAGCGCAATTTAAAAGCGCGATCGCTGTGTAGCGAGGCAAGATAGCGTTTAGCTAGCAACAAATAATTTTAGACTTTACATAAAAAATATCCCGCTAACCTCATGGGTATAGCGGGTGAAAATGTCAGTTCTAGTAACCTGCATTTCAACTACAAGATGCCCCAGAAGTGAAGAAAGCCTTGACCAGAAAAAATTTCAATCAGAGCAGCGGCTAAAAAGCCCAGCATAGCTAAACGACCATTCCAAATTTCGGCTTGAGGAGTAAACCCCCAACGCCAAGCATTGCGGTCATCCATAATTGGGGTTGTGATTTTTGTTGTGTCCTGCATAGTTAATCCTCCAGACGTTAGATATGTAATTGTTTACTTATATAAATTAATGTAACAAATATTTAGTGAGCAACATTATGGGTCGCTAATTTGAAGTTGTAAGCAGTCAAGGTGGGGAAAATCAAAGTGGGAGCTTAATGGACAGCTCCCAAATTGGATACTTAATTTAACAAGTCGTTCCTTCAAGAAGCTTTAATTCTAAAGAATGCCCCAGTAGTGAAGAAAGCCTTGACCGGAAAAGATTTCAATTAGAGCAGCAGCTAAAAAGCCAATTGCTGCTAAACGACCATTCCAAAGCTCAGCTTGAGGAGTAAAGCCCCAACGCCAAGCATTACGATCATCCATTACGGGGGGAGTGACTTTTGTTGTGTTTTGCATGGTTGCTGCTCCAGCTAATTTAGCTTTAGTTAAGTAATGTAACCTCTTTATGTAAATTAATGTAACTTAATAAAGCTCTGAGGCTGATCTTCCTTAAGGAAGAGAATGTGCATTTGTAAGACAAATATGGTTCCAGTTTTCGGCAAATTTCAATCGCAGACACAATTTAAAAAGTACCTCTATGGGAGGAAGACAAGGTGTTTTTTAAACAGGCTTAAATTAAATTTAGGAGTATCTAAATCTTTGAGGGTTTGGAATCGCGCTGGCCATCAAGTCAGGATTTGGTTCAACAAGATGAGCAACTTTAGCACGGCCAACACATCATCTTGAGCGATCGCAGAAAACGCCGTAATATTTTCTAGAGGCGTGAGAGAAGGGTTCTCTCCCACTACCACCAACTCTAGTGACTATAGAAGCGCCAATCCAACCTAGTTTTACCTCTAGCAGTAGAATTAAGCCGTTTCCTCTAAATATTTGTGAGCGAAAGTGACAGCCATAGCACCTTCGCCGACTGCTGAAGCCACGCGCTTTACGGAACCGTGCCGGACATCGCCAGCAGCAAAGGAACCTGGGACACTCGTTTCGAGAAAGAAGGGGTCACGGTTGAGCGTCCAGCATTCTGGTAGACGACCATCTTTAAGCAAGTCCGATCCAGTGACTAAATAACCTGCGCGATCGCGGACAATATTGGTATCTTTCGCCCACTCAGTATTTGGCGCACCGCCAATGCAAACAAATAGTCGTCCTGTATCAATTTTCTGCACTGAGCCGTCACTACAATTAGTAACTTCAATTTGGCGCAGCGATATATCGCCATTTAACTTAGTCACTTGAGACTGAAACAGCACCTCAATGTTGCTAGTATTTGTAATCCGATTAATTAGATAATGTGATAAGGTTGCCGCTAAATTATTACCGCGAACTAGAATCGTCACTTTCTGTGCATAGCGGGAAAAATACATTGCGGCTTGACCTGCTGAATTACCGCCACCAACAACGAATACGTGCTCATCTTGACACATGGGTGCTTCACTTGCGCCCGCACCGTAGAACAATCCAACCTTGAAAAATTGGTCTTCGTTGGGCAGATTCAGCCGTCGGTACTCTACACCAGTTGCACAAATATTTGCTCGTGCAATCATTTTGCTGCCATCCGCCATGTCCGTATAGATGCGGTTGTTCTTGAATTCCGATTTCATTCCCTCGCGTAAAAGTAAAAGCTCTATCCCAAACTTAACAGCTTGCTGCCGGGCACGTTCAGCTAAATTGGCACCGCTGATTCCTTCAGGAAATCCCATATAGTTCTCAATTAAGGAACTTGTGCCAGCTTGTCCCCCCACAGCATGACGCTCAACTAAAAC
Source organism: Chroococcidiopsidaceae cyanobacterium (assembly GCA_041748755.1). Classification (GTDB taxonomy): domain Bacteria; phylum Cyanobacteriota; class Cyanobacteriia; order Cyanobacteriales; family Chroococcidiopsidaceae; genus JAHHHE01. Next base: position 62,233 of record JBGTCQ010000285.1, read on the forward strand.
TGTACGCAAACCTTCCGATGCAGCATAAACGGCAGCACTTAACCCCGCCGGACCTGCACCATAGATTGACACGTCGTATTCTTTAAACTTCGGTTGCGTTACCCACCCTAAATGTTGAGCAATTTCGCGGATGGTGGGAGCAAATAACTGTGTACCATCAGGTAATTCAACCACTGGTAATCTAACATTGCTCAAAGATGGTAATCCAAGTTCTTTGTTGCAATCAGCATCACAGGTAAGTGCAATCCAGTCAAATTCAACAACACTGCGGTTGAGAAAATCACGGATTTCATAGGCTTCTGCTGAGTCTGGTTGACCGTAAAGCCGTACCTTCTTTTGATTTACTTGGGAATCTGAAGTTTTTAGTTCAGTCATTATATTACCTAGTATTATCGGGCTATGAGTAGCAGTGGCTGCTGTTACCAAAATCAGGCTTTAAGGGCTATATTTGAGCCTTGTTTCAGCACGCCTTCCTGCAAATCTTGCACCTCACTTCTCTTGTACTATTTGAACCTAATGGCAACTGAGATAAGCGCAGTTTTATGAGTGGAACTTTAGTAAATTTGCAGTTGAAGCTGCCTAATTTTGATTTAGTACCACTTGGTCTAAGAACGCTGGCTCAAAGCCCACCAACTATTAAGAAGATCACACCAAAAGCGCGCCAGAAGCCGAGCGGCGCAGCAAAAACTAGAACGAGCAAACTCATTTCTTTATTTCTATTTCCTTACTAGTTCCAGCAAAATTATTCATTCCTTTTTCCTCGTCAATAAAATTTGCTCTGATAACCTGGGTTATAACTAATCTTGCATTGCGGACTTGACGCGCTGACGGACAATAGACCCATCAGCTATGTTCAAAAAAAGCGCGTGAAGCCACACTAGCACCAGGCGATTAGAAAAAAAACGCTACGGTGACAGCTTATTCAGGCGCTTGGTGCTGCCGATAAAGCTCAAATTGTGCTATTAGTTCCTCTGGCGTTAACCTGAAAGTAGACAGCAGCCAGTCAATTAGGATTAACATTTGCTGATACCTATCTGCCGGCTCTCGATGAGACGGTGATCTGGGGTGAGAAAACCAGTGCTGGACGGTAGATTTAGACACACCACACAATATTCCCAAAAGTTCGTACCTCAGAGGTCCCCACACAATCTGGAAGTCTTGAGGATGCATTCTTCCCCACAACCAGTTCGGGAAAGCCTCAACTTCTTCTTGACTCAAGCGACACCTCCAATGCTTCGGTTGTTGAATTCTTCTAGCAACTCAATATCCTTTTCAAAAGCCCAGTCTTGCTTACAAAAGGAATAGCTAGCACTAGTTGTCGCAAGTTTGGTTGGCCCACGCATAGCCAATAATGGTGCCGTGATCATGGGAATCGACGTAAGCCCAAACTACTTCCTGCTCAATAGAAAACTTGGGGAGATATTGTAGACTACGTAGTGAAAGTTTTTCTTGCATTTACGTTTAAGTCTTACTAAGCCGTTTGGTGGAGAATATCTGCTAGCACCGCGAGGGGCTGGGATGACGGATAGCTAGGTTTTTCCAGTCCTCGCCACTAGCTATGTCGTACTTGGTTCATCGCAGAGTGACAAATTCCGCTACCGTCGGATGAATGCCAAGGGTTGTATCAAAATAGCCAAATCACTTTCAACACTACAGTAGGAGGTTCAACTGTTAAAATTGATGCCCCTAATGGTGTCAAGGTGAATGACGCTACCGTTGTTACACCAGATGTCAAAGCGGATAGTGGAGTGATTCATATCATTGATACGGTGCTAATTCCTTAATAGACACCTGAAATAAGTCTGTCCGTCTTACTTCAGACTTGTTCAATCAATTGCTTGTCAATAATTCCAGGCAGAAGATAGAACGAGGGAATAAGCACGTAAAGTACAATGCTCAAGTTGCTGTTGATAGAAGCCAAACCTGCTGCAACAAGATAGGAAATTGGATAGCTAAGGCTCCAAATAGTTGCTTTTCGGACAGATTTTTGGTTAATAAGCTTTTCACTGATGATGTAGCGATGGACAACATAAAACCAGAGCGCATTATAAACAAATCCAGTTATTGCTAGTGACAGTCCGTAAAAAACAACGACTGGTAGCGATGCTCCAAACTCACCAATAAGCGCAGTAGGATAGGGGATAAATGCAACACACATTAACAAGAGTAAGTTGATCACTAAAATAGTGCGATCAACTCGCTTTAGAAAATGAAATAGTGCATGATGATTAATCCAGAGCACACCAATAACAATGAAACTGGTGGCATAGCTCAAAATATGGGGGAATACTTGGAGTAGCTTTGTAACTGCTTCAGATGAGGTTGTGTGTGTTAGATCAGGTGCTTTGATTTCGAGAACAAGCAAGGTTACAGCAATTGCGAACACACCATCACTAAATGCTTCAAAACGGTTCAAACTCATCAAGGGAATCTGTTTGACATCCTCTGAATGCGCCACCTTAGTCTCCTGAAGTAATAAAACGATTGTTTCAATTCAAATGCTTGAATCAGTCTTTGGAGATTTAATAGGTAATTTCAAACCTATTACTCTACACTGTTTGTTGTAGAACATCTAAATTTTCACCAAATCGACTTGTTCCATAACTAAACTGGGAGCGATCGCCAAGTTGCTGACCAGATGCTACAAGTTGTCTGCCATAAGCTAATTGACTTGGTTCCCAAGCGGGCAACGCTTTGATAACATTATGGTTGTGTTTAACTAGCGCATCAGCAAGAGCAACTGCATTTGCCGCTGCTTTCGCTGTACTGGCAGCTGTGTGTGGGCGTGGAATAAAGGCAGCATCGCCAACTAGCGCCACCTGTCCAAACGTCATTTGTGGCACTCCCATATCCAAAATTGCCTGAACAAACGGCTCTTGAGTTGCCGCAATAAGCTTCTGAAATGGGGGAGCTAGTACCGTATCAGCATAAGAACGCATCTCTTGCTCAACTACTGGTGCTAACATTCCGGGTGGAATAGAATAATCTCGGTGTTTGCCTTCCTTGTCTGTCAAAATGCAAGGTAGTTCTGTCTTTTCATCGTAATTGACATACCAAACCCAGTTAAAGCGCCGTTCTCCAGGTACTAAAGATTCGCGATCGCCAGGGATCACATATTGCAGAATGTGTGAATTGGGGAATTGATAGAACACAAATCGCTCTGTAAAGAGAGCAGCGGCATCTTTATCCAGTTCATTTTCGTTGACTAACCCCCGGTAGGCAACATATCCGGCATAACGATATTGGATATCCGGTAGGAAGTGTTGTCGCACGGTCGAGTTTGGTCCATCCGCACCAATCAACAAATCTGCCGTGTCACGAGTTCCGTCAGCTAAGATTGCTGTAACCTGTTCACCCGCTTGCTGAATGTCGAGCAAGTGTTTGCCGTAATGGTAATGCTCGGATGGAAAATGTCGACGCATGGAACCATAAAGTAGATTCCAAGAAGTCAACATTTGACGCATCCGCATCGGTTGGGCAATACTACCATCTGGGTTCAAGTAATAACGTTCATGCGCCACTACGCCAAGTGCTTCACTAGAGATGCCCGTGCGTTCAAATGCCTCAATAACATCGGGTTGAAGTACAACGCCACCACCGCGACTGTCAAGATTGTGGTCAGAGCGTTCGTAAATATTGACATCCCAACCAATAGAGCGCAGCATAATTCCAGTAAATAAACCGCCTAGTGATCCACCAATAACAATTGCCCGATTGCCTGTTAGTTTTATAGTCATCCTCCCCTCCGGTATATTCTGCTCGTGACTGATGTTAGGCGACTTCTAATTCATTTACTGCGGTTTGCAAGGCTGCCAAAAAGACATCAACACTCTGTGCGCCAACAATCGTTTCTCGACCAATTTTGATGGACGGCACACCACGTATATTCCGGTTCGCTGCCTGCCGTTCTAGCGCTTTCACTTCCTCAACACCAGCAGTCGAAGTTAGGAATGCTCTAATTTGGTCAGCGTCTATTCCAACTTCGGCAGCAAGTTTGGCTAGGGTTTCGACATCGGTAATATCTTGTCCTTCAGTGAAGTAAGCGTTCAGAATCCGCTCAACCATCTCTGTCGCTTTACCTTCTTGCTCGGCAAACCAACTCAAACGATGAGCCTTTAAAGTATTGGGAGTGACCTGCATCAAGTCATATCGAAATTGAATGCCGTCATTAATAGTTGCCAGCATCGTTTGAGCATCCAGCGCTTGTGAATATTCCCAACTGCCAAACTTATTGGAACGATAGGTTTTACGATCCATACCTGCTTCTGGCATGGTTGGGTTTAGCTCGAACGGATACCAAATGCGCTTAATTTTAATGGGAGTTTTCAGTTGCTTAATTGCTTGATTGAGTCGTTTATCTACTACCAAACACCAGGGACAGATAAAGTCTGAAGTGATTTCAATTGTTAAGGTCACGGGTTTCTTTCTATTAATTCCTGACCTCTTAACCATAACTCCATTCATAAAGAATGATAATAGAGCTAATATGCCAAACACCTTTGCGTTTTATGCAAAAGTATAGGGAAACCGATGGATCAATTTGCAGCGATGCGTGCTTTCGTCAAAGTAGTAGAAACTGACGGATTTTCTGAAGCTGCACGACAGATGCAGATGGCAGTATCTTCTGTGACTCGCCAAGTAAATGCTCTGGAAGAAATGCTCAATACCCAACTACTCAACCGCTCAACTCGCAGCGTTACCCTGACAGCACAAGGTCGTAAATATTACGACAAGGCAGTTCGCATTTTGCAAGATGTGGAGGAAGCAAACCAGTGTGTGATCGAGCAGGATATTCCACGCGGATTATTGAAAGTCAGCCTACCAGTTGCCTTTGGAAGACTGCATATTGCACCTATTGTCAATGATTTTTTTGTTCAGTATCCAGAAGTAAAGCTAGATTTGAGATTGAGCGATGGATTGTCTAACTTGGTGGAAGAAGATTTAGATATTGTAATTCGCAT